>JAURZP010000468.1 GCA_030653335.1 Methanoregula sp.
GGTTGCTGCATGGACGGGTATATCCATTCCAATCGTTGTTGTGGATGTACCATAAAACGGGCAGTCTGTCCGGGCCTTTGTTCCCTGACCCACCATGATTACAAAATCCCCGCAGCATTTCGCACCGCACGCACCGCAGTCTTTCCCGGGAGGCTGCCAGTCATCCATACCTCAGTCACCCCGAAAAATATCGTCAGCCCCGTCCAGTTTCCTGACCACGCCGAAATGGTTCTGCCAGCCAATCTCCCGTTTGCCCACGCAGATAGTGCAGACCCCGAGCGGGGGTATACCCCGGAGCAGGATTGTGGCGGGATCAGAAATCTCTGCCTGCTGATCGATAGCCCGCATCAGGAACCGTAGCCCGGTTCCCTGTATCGCGTTGGTCTCTATGATATCAATCGCAGGGGAAACCTCCTTGGTCTTCTCGCGGAATACTTCCTTTTCTGACTGGGATACGAGATCTGTCTTGGTGATCACCGCAACATCGGCAAGGGAGATCATGGGGCCCATCTTCAAAGGAGAGTTCATACCACTGACCGCAGAGAGGACCACGATCCCAAGGGACTGGGTGACATACGGTGAGCAGCGGAGACAGAGCCCGGCACTTTCCACAATAAAAATATCCGTCCCGAGGCCATCGGCCCACGAGATGGCATCTTTTAAGACCATGACTCCCGTATGGTCAGGGCATAGGTCACCGGAATAGATCTTGCGGGCGGGTATATGGAACTCGTCCCGGAGTTCCTCATCTTCAAACGCCCGGACCACATCGATCTTTAAAAAAGCACATTTTTTCGTCCCGAGAAAATGCCGGATGATCTGGCGGGTCACTGCGGTCTTCCCGGCGCTCGGGGGCCCGGCAATGATGACGAGTTTCATACCGTAAACCCCTTCTCGGTAAGGAGCTCCCCGGCGCGAATCCGCTCCCGGAAACGGCACAGGGTAAGATCCATCCGGGCCACCATCTCCCGGATATGGATCTCCCGGCCATCCGGCTTGAGGATCTTCTCTACACCGCCATGCCGCATGACCACCCTCCGGTCGGATAACAGGGACACAAGCGGGTCATGGGTGACAAAGATCACCGATTTCTGGTGTTCTTTTAAGACCTCGATCACCCTTTCCCGGAAAATTCCTGCATTTTCCACTTCGTCAAGGAGAATAAGAGGTGCATTACTGATCAGGACGGCGTCAGCCACCATGAGCGAGCGGGTCTGGCCGCCGGAGAGTGCTGTAATCCGGCAGCCCGGCTGGATCTGCTCCCCGGTGAACTGGTTGGCCAGATCGATAGTCTCTGAAACAATCGCCAAACCGCTCATCTTACGTGCCCGGACATGCATGGCAAGAAACGCGTCTACGGACATGTCTGCAAGGCACTTGGTGTTCTGGGTGATCAGGGCAATCGGTTTTTTTGAGGGATCCCGGACGAACTCTTCTGCGGGGATTTCACCGTTGACCAGCACGGTCCTTCCGGTCGCGGTGTCGTTGCACGCAAATACCTCGATGTCGTTGATGAACGCAGTCTTTCCGGAACCGGTTGGTCCGACAATGGAAAGCGTGTCCCCGGGACGGATCACAATTTGGTCAAACGGTTCCGGGTTTCCATGCTTATCATGACCTGGAAGGATGGTGATCTCGCTGATGATACCGGGACTCATGATTACCAGATCTAACCTCAGTTGGAAATATGTTTGCATTATACTCAATAAATTTTACCATTAAAGGATAAATTTTAATTTTAATTAATACTATTATAGTATAATGTTTTCAAAAAGGGTATTCGAAGTGGATTTCCGGATTGCACTTGAGGAGGAACTCGCCCGCAGGAATATGACCATAAAGGAACTCGCGGACCAGGCCGGGATCCCTGCAGCAACGCTATACAAGATCACGTCCGGTGAAGGAGATGTCCGCCTCTCTACCGTTAAAAAGATCGTGCAGGTGCTCGAACCGAAACTACCGGTCTTCATTGCGGTCATTGCTGCCAAGTTTCTTCTTGATGAAATAGAAGGGCAGGAGATCACCATCAAAGGCCAGACCTATTTCATCCGGGGATATACCGCAAACTCCATAGAAGAATGCATCATTGCCTCGGTTATGTCGGAGAAAGACGGGGCGTCTGGGATCATCTGTGCGCCAATCCTTGCATCGATGATCGAAAAAATTGTGGATATCCCTGTTGCCATAATGAAACCGAAGGCCGGGACCGTGCTCGATGCACTGGATGTCATTGCACGACGAATTTAAGCCGCAGTCTGTTGAAGGGGGAGAGCCGTGTCTTTGTTGTTCAATACGCGTAAGGCAAAACAGGGAGCGCGATTTAAGGAAAAAATTATTATTCAAACTGCCTGACGGCTTCCGGCAGGCAGGTAACAACGCCCCGGATGCCGGATACCGTGAGTGTGATTGAGTATGGCATCCACAACTTCTTCTTTTGTCGCCCCGGCTGCCTTTGCCATCGGCACATGGGCCCTGACGGCCATCTCATCGCCCATCGATGCCTTCATGGCAATGTAGATGAGCTGTTTGGTCTTTGCGTCAAGTCCTTTTGATGCCACAAGCGACATGATCAGGCCGTTGAAAGCCGCTGCCACTTCCGGTGCTTCTTTTAAGAATACGTCCATTGGGTTCTGCTGCATGATTTACCATGCTCCGGTTCACCGGGCTTCCAGATAAATACCGGAGTTGGAGAGATGAATGTCGGAAAAACTCACTTACCTATGGCCAATCCGATGGGCTGGCTGCCGGACCCGGAGAATAACCATTGCTTTCTTCCCCCTTCATCGCCGATTAGAGAAACAAAAGGATCATGGGGGGTGACAAAAGCAGAACATGCAACCCGGTAAACGACCGGCAAATCAAAAAAATTATGTGGGTGATCAGGGGGCCAAGCCCTTCATGCGGGAGTCTTTTCAGGGTTTTTAATACCCTTCATTCCGGCGATTTCAGGATTGATGCCAGCACTTCCAGCTGTGAAACGTGCACGAGTGCAAAAACTTCATCGTCCGGAGCAAGCACGGTGTTCCCCCGCGGGATGAGCAGGTTGCCATCACGGATAACCGCAGTCAATACGCATTCCTGAGGCAGATTGAGAGCCCGCACAGCCTTACCGGCTGCAACCGATCGAGGACCGACCTTGTATTCGACCAGCGAGTACTGCCCTCTGCGTAGTTTCAGGAGCGTCATCACGTCACCGAGCGACATCTCCTCTGCAATCAGGTGGGCCATCAGGTCGGCCTGGTTCAGCGGCACATCGACACCCATCGCTGGTGTGAAAAGCCAGGCATTCTTCGGAATATTCACCCTGGCAATAGTACGTTTGACATTAAACTCGAAGCGGGCAAGGCTCGTGATCACAAGATTTGTCTCATCTGTCCGGGTCACTGCCGCGACTACATCCGCATCACGGATGCCTGCAGATTCAAGGACGTTCGGATCAGTGCCGCTGCCAAATACGACAACGTCTGCTGGCAGTTCCTGTGCAGCCCTCTGGAATTCCTCCCGCGTACCTTCTATTACTTTCACAGTGTGTCCGTCCGCGAGCAGTATCTGTGCCAGGTAGGTACCAACCTTGCCACCCCCGACAATCATCACGTGCAGTGTCATACCATCACCTCCTTAACCATCATGCCAGCCCCATCAATGTTTTCAGGCGGTCAACAGAAGTTGCAGACACGGCAATATGGATCATATCCCCCTCCAATAGTATCGTGCCAAGGTTCGGTACAAATGTCCTGCCCCCACGGCTGATGGCAACTACCTGGATCTCACCGGTCACGGTCAGGTCATTCACCATCCTGCCCGCGAGCAGTGGTGGGATCTCTGATTCGACGATGCCCACTCCGCCGCTTCCCAGCGAATGGACAATGTCTAACCTTGAGAAGGTGAGGAGTTCGGCAAACCGCTGCATACCGAGACTGACCGTTGAGACCGTCTGGACGCCAAGCCGCCGGTATATCTCCGATTTCCGGGGATCGTGCATGCGGGCAACAACCTTGGGAACCTTGAACACCTCTTTTGCCAGCCGTGCAACCACGAGGTTGATGCTGTCATTCGGTGTCAGAGCAGCAAGGCAGTCAGCACGTTCTATCCCGGCTCTGGTAAGAATGTCCCGGTCGAGAGCATCCCCCGGAAATGTCTGGCCCCTGAATGCCGGTTCGAGGCGTTCAAACGCGGAGGGGTCGTTGTCTATCACCGTTACACTATGATTGGACATCTCCAGGTACAGGGCAAGTCCTGCACCCATCCGTCCGCAGCCAATAATCATGATCTTCATACACTATCACCCACATGCATTTTTTTATTGTTCTGTCGATCCTTCCATCGGACGATTCCTTTCCGGCATTCTTCTGCTATCAGCAGCACCGGCGCCCATGCCAGCAGGAACAGCCAGAATTCGGGCGGGAATGCCGCTGTGCCAAAGACCTGCTGGAAGAACGGGACGTACACGATCAGGCAGATTACGATAAGTTCTGTTGCAATACCCACCCATATAAACCGGTTTGAAAAGAGACCAATCTCAAAGATCGAACTCCGTTCTGTCCTCTGGGCAAGGACGTTTCCGATCTGCGTTGTCACCACCGCTGCGAGTGCCATTGCCGTAGCAGAGAGGTAGAGAGTACCGCTGGAAGGGAGATCGAAAAACTGGCCCCAGTACCCGCTGGTCCAGTAGGTAAAGAAAAAGGCCGACATCGCCGCAAGGCTCTGGATCGGG
Organism: Methanoregula sp.; assembly: GCA_030653335.1. Classification (GTDB taxonomy): domain Archaea; phylum Halobacteriota; class Methanomicrobia; order Methanomicrobiales; family Methanospirillaceae; genus Methanoregula. Next base: position 4,715 of record JAURZP010000468.1, read on the forward strand.
CCGAGCCATAAATACGCCCGTTTTAGAAGTGTTGGGGTAATCACATGCTCTTTTAAGTCACGGGGTGGTTTGTCCATCACTCCCGGCTCAGGGCGTTCGGCACCAAGAGCAAGCGCCGGCACAAGATCAGTACCAAGATCAATGGAGAGTATCTGCATCACATTGAGCGCAAGAGGGATTCGTCCTCCTGAGAAGGCAAAGAGGATGAAGGGTACTGCTTCTGGAGTATTGCTGGTGAAAATGTACGTTGTAAATTTTTTTATGTTTGCATAGACTGCACGGCCTTCTTCAACAGCATTGACAATGGAGGCAAAGTTGTCGTCGGTCAGCACCATATCGGCTGCTTCCTTTGCCACATCGGTGCCGGCGATACCCATTGCAACGCCGATATCTGCTTTTTTTAGAGCAGGGGCATCATTCACCCCGTCACCAGTGACGGCAACCACATGTCCCATTCCCTGCAGGGTACTGACCACCCGGAGTTTGTGCTCAGGAGCAACACGGGCAAAGATGACTTCTCCTTTGAATGCCTCCTGTAATTCTCCCTCCGCCATCACGTCAAGATCGGCACCGGTGATGATACGGGGATGGTCAACAGTGACGATCCCGATTCGCCGTGCAATACTCTCGGCAGTCAGCCCGTAATCCCCGGTGATCATGATCACCCTGATACTGGCACGATGGCATTTTCCGATTGCCTCTGCCACTTCAGTGCGGGGAGGATCCATCATGGCAACAAGCCCGAGAAATACCATATCGCGTTCAACAGTGTCGGAGATGTATGGGGTCACACTGTCGGGAAGATTTCGCATGGCAACCGCGAGCACCCGCAGTCCGGTACGGGCATACTCATCATTGATACCCATAATTTCAGACCGGAGATTGTCATCCATTGCACCCTCCTTTTCATCAGCCTGAAACGATGTGCAGAGCGCAAGCACCTCTTTGGGAGCTCCTTTGAGATACACGATCCGACCCATGCCGGACTGGTGAATGGTGCTCATTAGTTTTCGCCGGGAATCAAAAGCGAGTTCACGCACCCGCGGGGTTTTTGACAGTTCTGCCTCCGGATCTGTCCCTGCCTTGAGAGCCGCCACTTTTAAAGCGGCTTCGGTCGGGTCGCCGATAATCTTCCATTGATCTGATTTGCCGTCAGGGGGCAGCAGTCGTGCGTTATTGCAGAGACCGGCTGCAATGAGCAGAGATTTTAAGTCGCCGGCAACAGCGGGGGGGACCGGCTGGTCATATTCCTTAATCGTTCCTTCCGGGACATAGCCGACGCCCGTTACCGTGAGACTCCGGTGTGCGACCCAGAGATTCCGAACCGTCATCTCGTTCTGGGTGAGCGTTCCGGTCTTGTCCGTGCAGATCACTGAAGTACATCCCAGCGTTTCAACAGCCGAAAGCCGCTTTATCAGGGCATGCCTCTGTGCCATTCGCTGCGATCCCTGTGCAAGGGCAAGGGTTACGGTTGGCAGCAGTCCTTCAGGGACGAAGGCAACGATCATGCCCAGACCAAAGATAAAACTCTCGGCAAGGGTAACACCGGTCAAGGTGACCATCAGCACGAAGAACAGCAGCCCGATACCGATTGCAATAAACGTAACCACCCGGGTTACATGGTTGAGCTCTTTCTGCAACGGGCTCAGCTCTTCTTCCAGGGTCTGGGTCATCTGGGCAATCTTGCCAAACTCGCTCTCCATGCCGGTGGCAAAGACCACGGCTTTACCGGTGCCGGAGACCACGTTGGTGCCGGCAAAAACCAGGTTGGAGAGTTCGAACCGGGGAAGTCCGGGCTGTAAGATGATCTCGCTGGTCTTGTGAACCATGCGGGATTCACCAGTGAGGGTTGACTGGTCGAGTTTCAGTTCAGCATCCTGCACAAGACGGGCATCGGCGGATATGTGGTCCCCTTCAGAGAGCAGCATCACATCGCCCGGTACAAGTCCTTCAGCCAGGATCACCTGCTCTTTTCCCTCCCGCACTACCCGGACATGATGCGGCAACAACTTAAGCAGCGCCTCGGTTGCCTTCTCGGCGCGGTACTCCTGCCAGAATGAGAAAAGGCCGTTGATTACGTTGACTATCCAGACTGCAACTCCCAGCTGGGGCATCTGGGCGATGAAGGCGATAATGCCCCCGGCCCAGAGCAGCAGGGCCATAAGGTGGGTGAAATTTGCAAAAAATTTTACATACAGGGGCGTTCCCTGGATCTTCTGCAATGCATTGGGTCCGAAACGTTTCTGGTTTTCACCGGCTTTTTCAGCAGTAAGACCATCGGGGCGTGTGGCAAGAACTCTAAAGACATCGGCAACAGGCAGAGTATGGATAGTGCGTATGAGGCTGGTAATATCGGGGATATCTGCGTCTCCGGTCATATCCTCTTCCATGTAGCCGGATGAATCCGGCAGCGGTCTTAACGTATTGCCGTTTCCTGTAGCAAGACTACACGTTCATGTATATATAACCTGGACCGTGCATCTACATGGGAATACCCCCTTTTTTTGGGTGTAAGTCAGACCATTGGATAGAAAAGATGGATGATTTCAGAGGGTAAATCAAACTTTGGACTGTTCAGTGGTGCCCCTTGCCGTGCCCATGATCGCCCGGCACCCACCGACCACCATCTTTGGTCAGTTCCTTTTTCCAGATCGGAACACCCGCCTTGATCGCTTCAATGATAAACCGGGACCCGGCATACGCCTCTTTTCGGTGCCCGGCACTCACCACAATGATCAGGATATTTTCACCAACCGTCAACCTTCCGATCCGGTGGATGATGTCAACATGCAGGAGCCTGAACTGGTCGGTTGCATCGTTAGCGATCTTCTCAAGTTCTTTTACTGCCACTTCCTCATAGGCTTCGAGCTCCATCTCGGTGATCTCATCATCCCTGACAATACCATCGAAAACTACGATTGCACCGGTCCCATTCTTCTTTGCCGCAGCAATGAGAGCCCCGATATCGACATCTCCTGTCTGGATTGCGATCATGGATCTCACTTATCCCCCCGCAACAGGCGGAAAGACCGCGATCTCATCGCCGTCCACAACCGGAGTTGTTGCCGCATCCGTAAGATCAACCCGTTTACCGTTCTTCATTAAGATCACAAACTCGTGAAAAGTGCCATTCTCATCAAAGATAGCGGCATAACCCTTGGGATTTTTCCGGGCGATGGTTGTGATCAGATGGGTAAACATCGTTGCTGCTGCTACATTGATCACGATATCTGTTCCGAGCAGTTCGCGGAACTGTGCAAAAAACCGGATCTTCACTGTCACTTCTTCTTCCCCGCTGTTTTTTTCTTTGTTGTCATACCACTGCATGCTTCGCAGGCGGAATTGCGTTCAACACCGAGCTCTTCTGCATGCGCCTGCATCCCATCCCAGATGAAGAGCCGGTTTGTGAGCAGTTCACCGCTGCCGATCAGGTACTTGACCACTTCATTTGCCTGGATTGTGCCGATGATGCCCGGTGTCACACCGACAACCGGGAATACTTCTTTGGGCGGTGCCTTTGGAAAAATACATTTCAGGCACGGGGTTGTTCCGGGAATGATCGTAGTTACCTGCCCATAGAATCCCCGGATACCACCATGGAAGAGCGGGATCTCGTTTGCAATTGCTGCATCGTTGAGCAGGTACCGCGTTTGGAAATTATCCATTGCATCCACAATCCCATCAGCCTTCCCAA
>JAURZP010000491.1 GCA_030653335.1 Methanoregula sp.
TTGGCTCACAATGCCTAAATAGTGTTATCTTCCTTAAAGGAACCGGATAAAATATTGACGTTTTACAACAGGTGTAATCGGCACCGGAATCCGGCAAAGATGAACGTTCAACTCACTGTTTGTGACAAACCAAAGTAAAATTAATTTATGAAAACATCTCACTTAGTGGGTATGAAATTCCGGCAGTTAATTCACATACTGGCAATTATCGCATTGGTTGCCTGCTTTGTCGCACCGGTGCTGGCAGCAGATGAAGCACCAAAAGATGAGGCAACTACCTATTATAACCGGGCTGAATTGCTCCTCAACGTTAATGACTATGAAAGTGCGATTACACTCTTTGACCAGGCGCTTGCCTCTAACACGAGCATGATCAAAGTCTCCGATGCCCTCCTGTATACGTACCGGGACAAAGGCTATGCACAGATCCAGCTCAAAAGATATGAGGAAGCCATACAGACCTTCGACCAGGGACTCGCACTCTATCCAAAAGACAAAATGCTCTGGAACAATAAGGGCTTTGCAAACTATAACCTTGGAAAGTACCCTGAAGCACTCGCTGCATATAACAACGCCATCAATTTTGAGAAGAATTATACGATTGCCCTGATCAACAAAGGAGATACTCTCTCAAAGATGGGAGATTACCAGGGTGCAGTTGATGCCTATAAAACTGCCCTGATATCTGAACCCGGTAACCCAAACGTTTCTGAAAAACTTGCAACCGCACAAAAGGCTGCTGACACGGCCATGCAGACAACCATGATTGTAATTGCCATTGTCATCATCATCGTTGCTGTTGGCGCAGTCTTATACTTCAAATCCAGAAAACCTGAAGTAAAGCCCGAAGAGAAGAAGTCCAAAGGAAAGAAGGAATAATTTTTTTGGCTCTCAACTGAGGTATGTGGGTAATATCTGTTATTAAAAAAAAATGTGATGTCCCCCGCCTCAGGGCCTCTCTTTAGGCACAGCGGGGCAAGAATGTTTCAACATTTTAGTCATTAAAACCGCCGCGGGGGCGCCCCGTCGGGGGCGGCGGCGTTCATCGTGTTTGGGGGTATGGGGGCATCAGCCCCCATCGTTATAATCTACCCAATAGATGTGCTACCTATTCAAAATGGGAATGAGCTTTCTTTTAGCCCATAGAAAATGACAACGAGCCAATTTTTTTTATTCTTTTGCCGTCACCGCAAATGCGGCTGACGTGCGGGAGAGCAGGGTTTTTTTGCCGTCATCCAAGAAGACTTCAGCCTCAGCAAAGGCAACGCGTCGTCCTTTCTTGATCACTTTTGCCTCGGCGGTGATCATACCCTCCCGCACACCTTTGACAAAACTGGTGGATTCGGAGATGGTTGCAATTCCCTCATTTTCCTTTAACAGGGTATAGAGGGCAAGTGCAATCGCTTCGTCTGCAAGCGCAACAAGCATCCCGCCCTGAAGCCAGCCAACACCGTTGTGCATATCCGGCCGGACCTGCATTTTCAGCACCGCTTTTTTCTGTTCGTAACTGACAATTTCAATTCCCATAGAGTTAAAGAACGGGTTGGCATCCCTGCCATGCTGCCGGATGTTTTCAAGATAGGACATGATTCTCTAAAGAGATTTTATCCGGAGGGGATTAAGCATATGCCTTTTTCCCATATCGGTTGTTTAATACGGTTCATCCGACGAACAATTCTGCATGCAGAACCCTGAAACAAAAGAGATGCTCGCAGATCTCATCTGGCTCAATGCCGTGATCGCAACC
>JAURZP010000374.1 GCA_030653335.1 Methanoregula sp.
CGGCAGTCTCGTACGTTAAGACCTACAACTTTGTCATGACCACTAATGATGTCGACGCGGCATGGACGGCGATAAGAAATAGTGAGCTGCGCCATCAAACCACATGCATGTCGTGCGGCTGAAGATTTGCAATTCTAATGACTATATCTTGAATAACTCATCCTCACCATTTTAATAGGCATTATGGAAGGGGCAGCACGGGTATTTGCCGGAGATTTTTCCGGTTCAACCCTCTCGATTCAGGCAGATGACGGGCAGAGCGCTGCCTGGGTTGTGACACCCGGTGGAATCTGGTGCAGGTTTGTGTTCCTTGCGGGAGTCATTACAGAGATTACGGAATGCGGGGATATGCTGCGATGCCGGCTTGCAGATCCCACCGGAGCATTTAACCTTGTTATTGGGGGGAAAACTTCACCGCTTGCTGAGCAATTAAAAAAAATTCCTGTCCCTTCATTTGTTACAGTCACCGGTCGTGCACAGTTGTATCGCAGGAGCGGATCTGTGGATCTCTCCATTCGTCCCGATCATGTGGTTGTTGTATATCGTGCGATCCGGGATCAATGGACCCTTGCAACTGCAAAGGCAACACTTGGACAACTTGAACTGGTACAGCTTGCGCGACAGGGCCGGTGTACCAATGAACATGCGCTCGCAGCGTACCGCCACTATGTCCATACAGCAGAACAGCTTCAGGCACTCGCTGAGATGATCGACTGTGCAGTGCAGAGCATCAAACCCACCGGGCCCAGTGATCCCCTCCAATCAGAGATTATGCAATCGCATGTCCGTGAACTGGTAATGGAGATCATAAAAGGTACCAAAAGTCCCCGTGGCATAGCCATAGAAGAGATCATTCATGTGGCGGGTGAACGGGGGATTGTCACAGCTGAAGTACTCTCTGCCATTGAATCGTTAATTGTTGAAGATGAATGTTACCAGCCCCAGAAAGGATTTGTAAAACCATTATGAAAATGGAATTTATCGGGGAGGGCCCTGCACTTGTGATCGAAGGCGGGCAGCGCATGCTCATTGTTGCAGACCTCCATTTCGGGATAGAAGCAGACCTTGCTGCACATGGACTGCATTTTAAAAGCCGTAGTGAAAGCCGGCTTGAACGACTTCATAAGATTATTGACTCTGCAAAACCGGATGAGCTGGTACTGCTTGGCGATGTCAAGCACAGCATTCCCTCGCTCACGTGGCAGGAGTATCATGAGATGCCAAAGATTCTAAATTCCCTGCGAGCGAGATTACCGCTCCATGTGTTTCCGGGTAACCATGATATCGGCATCGAACGGTTTTTGCATACAGGAGAGATCCGGCCCAAAGACGGGGCGGTTCTGGATGGTGTGGGATACCTCCACGGACATATGCACCCATCGCCTGCACTGGCCGGGCATCTTGTGGTGATCGGTCATCATCATCCCCTGCTCTCGCTCAGGGACGAGGTTGGCTGTGCACTCCAGTCACCGGCATACCTACGGGCAGAGATCAATACTCCTGATTTCGGAAAGGAGGCCCCAAATAAAAACAGTTCACCCTCGCGAGTGTTGTTTATGCCCTCTTTTAATGAGATTGCCGGGTACGATATCCTCCAGATTATAAAAAAACCGTTTTCGCCGCTCTCGCGGCTGATGAAAAAGGAAGATACCGAGATCATCCTTGCCGATGGGACATACATCGGACCTTTGCGTTCACTGATAATTGATGAAACAGATTGAGTTGCTGAGCCCGGCAGTGCAGGAATGCATAAAGAAACGCGGATTTACTCATCTCTCGGATGCACAGAGCCGGGCAATTCCCCTGATCCTTCATAAAAAAAATCTCGTCCTGATTGCTCCAACCGGTACCGGTAAAACCGAGAGTGCGATGTTTCCGGTCTTTAATGAACTGTTATCACTTCCTGCCGGTGGAGGTTTTAAGGCGCTCTATATCACACCCCTGCGTGCACTCAACCGGGACATCCTTTCCCGTATGAAATGGTGGTGCGGGGAACTCGGTCTGTCTGTCGGAGTACGGCATGGTGATACCCCTGCAAGTGAACGTAGAAAACAAGCACTCTCACCTCCTGATCTCCTGATCACCACACCCGAAACCCTGCAAGCCCTGTTCATGGGGAAACGCCTTCGCCAGCACCTTAAGCAGATCAGGTACGTAATAGTGGATGAAGTCCATGATCTGGCTGGCAACAAACGCGGGGGTCAGCTCTCTGTTGCGCTCGAACGCCTGCAGGTGTATGCCGGTGAATTCCAGCGCATCGGTCTGTCGGCAACTGTTGGAAATCCCGAAGAGATCGCCCGCTTCCTTTGCGGTGCCCGACCATGTTCTGTTGTGCAGGTACCGGTAGCAAAACATCTTGAGATCTCGGTCAAGTACGTTGGGGATGATTTCAAGCACCAGACCGGGGTGCTTTCAAAGGCGTTAAAACGCGAAGGTTCCACACTGGTCTTTGTCAATACCCGTGTGACTGCCGAAGCACTTGGACATGCACTCTTTGAACACGGGGATGTTGAGGTGCATCACGGTTCGCTCTCAAAAGAAGTGCGGATCGATGCAGAAGAGCGTTTTAAAATGGGTGAGATCCGGACCCTCATCTGCACTTCATCGATGGAACTGGGAATCGATATCGGCCGGGTTGATCACGTGATCCAGTTTGGTTCACCACGGGAAGTTGCCCGACTGGTGCAACGGGTGGGCAGGGCCGGTCACCAGCTCAATACCATTTCAAGGGGCACAATTTTTGCAACCGGTTTTGACGATCTGCTCGAATCCCTTGTTATTGCAAAAAAGGCCAAAGGAAACGAGATCGAAGCGGTGGTGCTCCCACGGATGGCCGCAGATGTGCTCGCCAACCAGGTGGCGGCAATCTCGGTTGAGTATGGTGAGATTGAACAATCGGCGATTCTGGAAATTCTTGAGCGCACCACCCTCTTTAGCGGGTGTGAAACGCTGCTTACAGAGGTGTGCCGGCAGATGGAAGAACACCGTCTTATCCGCATGGATGACAAACGAGTCATCACCACATCAAGGGCGCGGCGGTACCTTTCGGGCAATCTTTCGATGATCCACGATGAGCGGAAAGTGCCGGTCTTTGACATGGTTTCACGGAGGACTGTAGGAACCCTCGATGAGTCGTTTGTTGTTGGCTGGGTGCATACCGGTGCAGTGTTCATAACAAAGGGCCAGTTGTGGCGCGTACTGGAAATCGCTGACGGGAAACTTACGGTTGAACCGGCAAAAAAAGCACAGGGAGAGTTGCCTTCATGGGAAGGAGAACAGATCCCGGTGCCGTTTAATGTTGCACGGGAAGTTGGAGAGATCCGCAGAACCCGTGCGATTTCAGATTATACTGCGACAAAGGATGAAATTGCATTTGCCAAAGCGTTCCTTTCAGAGATGGATAAGAACCGGTCGCTTGTTCCTACCGATGTGCTCATCACGCTTGAAAATACTGATGATGGGGTTGTCTGCAATGTCTGTGCCGGACACAAGGCAAACGAAGCGCTCGGACGTGTGCTCTCTATCCTTATCTCTGCTCGTTACGGGACAACAGTCGGTCTCGATCTGGATGCATACCGTATGCTCCTGCGCCTTCCTTCATACATCCGGGCCGCTGATGTGCGGGATCTTCTTCTCACTCTTGACCCGGCACACATGTCTGGTATCCTAAGGCTTGCTCTGAAACGCACTGCGCTGTTCAAATGGAAACTTGTGCAGATTGCAAAGAAGTTTGGGGCAATCGATACTGACGCGGATTACGAGAAGATCAGTATTTTTCGCCTGCTCGATTTCTTTGATAATACCGTTGTGCAACAGGAAGCATACCGGGAGCTGCTCTCAGAATACATGGATGTCGATACTGCCGCAGCAATTGTAGCTCTAATCAAAGAGGGAAAAATACACGTGGAACTCGGTCCCCATTCCCTGATTGGCGCCGGCGGTCTGCTCTCGTCCCGGGATCAGATTCCCCCGCCAACTGCAGACCATGCGGTGATTGCAACCTTAAAACGACGACTTGAGCAAGA
>JAURZP010000510.1 GCA_030653335.1 Methanoregula sp.
CTGATCAGTACAGATTTGTTGAACATAAATACATAAAGAGCATTCCATTTCAACCGGACAATAACCGGAAAATGCGGATATACTCAGAGACGGGTCGTTGCTATGGCGGGTGCATATTTTTTAATCATAGCAAGGATTCCCTGGAAATTTTCATCGGTACAGTAGAGAACTACAGGACTTATCAGGTATTTAGATCGTAAAACAATACTACTCACACGGGGATATACAGATACATACCGCACCTCTTCCCACGCGAGCATGTTGTTCTCCTGCGACATCGCAAGGAGCCCGGCCCCGGTTCCTGGCATTGAGCCAAGCACTGCTGAACCTCCGGCAGAAACCCGGTCAAGGGTTTTGGTTGTGCTCCCTGCTTTGTGTGCAACACCTTCACTGCTGATGAAAAATTCGGTCATGAGACCCCCGCCCGTGACAAGCTGGAGCACGAGCATGATGATGAGCATCAGCACAGAAAACCCTGCACCGATGATGAGCATCATGAGAAGCAAATCCCATTCTCCTCCAGTGATAAGAGAGAGGAAAGATCCCATCACAACCCCAATGCCAAGCGGAATAACGATGCATTGCAAAACAAGATACGGGTTTGTGATCAGCGGGATCTTCTTACTCCACGTAACAAGTCCTTCAGGTTTCTCAGCGAACCCTTCCGGAGCGACAATCCCTGAATAAATGGGAGGCGGGGTGAGGACTGCCCCGCAGAAAATACAGAACCTGTTGCCTTCAGGAACATCCTTTCTGCACGCTTCACATCTTACCATGAGATTACTATTCCTCAGCCGGACTCTTTGCCCGTTTCACCCGTTCCTTTGTTGAGAAACCGGTGATCACATCGAGATATTTCCTGAAACGCTTGTTCGTGTCCATGATCACATCATCGCTCACCTTCATGTCCGATTCCGTATCGATGATGACTGACTTTCCATCTTTACCCGGGTTTACATCAAGTCGCTTAAGCGCCCCGAACTTTATCTGGTATCCTTTGGCAGTCTTTTCCGGTTCTACACCAAAACATACTTTGAGTTCAGCAATGATCCGGTTTTCGAGATCTTTTGTCATCCCGCGTTTAATTGGGTACTCCTGCATACTATTTTTTAGGTAGTGCGTGTATGTTAATCTAATGACCAAGGAAGTTCCCCCCACTACCACGGATTTACTTTCACATCTCGATACGATCCATAATGACCTTGTCGAGATCAAGCCGAAGAAAGATATCAATGTCATCTCAAAACCGCTTCCCATTGAGGGTGCTTCGGTGCTGATTGGCTTTCCGGGGAGTGGACTTGTCGGTACAATTGCTTTGCAGTATATGGTCGATCAGCTGGAGTTTGAACAGATCGGCACCATGACTTCAAAGTTTTTCCCCCCGCTCGCGATGATGAACAAAGGTGTGATCAATGACCCGGTCAGGATCTATATTAAAAATGATATCGCCGCCATTGTTGCAGATATTCCAATCCATCCCATGATCTGCTATGAAACCTCACGCGATATTATCGACTGGTTAGAACCGTTTAAGCCAAAAGAGGTGCTCACGATCGCCGGTATCATCACTAACGAGCCGGAGAAACGGGTATTTGGTGTTGCTACAACAGAAGATGCACTCAAGCGGATTGAGGAACACACGCTGTTGCTGCCAATCGGGAGTATCTCGGGAATTGCATCGAGTCTCCTGACGGAATGTAAAGCCCGCGGGATTACTGCGTATGGCCTTTTGGGAGAGACGGTGAATGCTCCCGACCCGCGCTCTTCGGCTGCCACCATCGAAGTGCTCAACAAGATGTACAATCTCGGTCTCGATATGCAGCCGCTCATTGACCAGGCAGTAGAGATCGAACAGAGCATGCAGAAGATCTCTGATGAAGTGCAGCAGTCCTCTGAACAATCGCCGAAAAAAGATCTTATCATGTACGGGTGACTGCCATGAGATGCGCTGCTTTAACTGGAATTTCTCCTGAAATTATCAAGGATCTCAAAAACGGGAGACCACGGACGATCGAGCTGCAGAGTGCGCACAATGTCGTGACCATTGCCTCACTGGAACCGGGGCCGGAAACCCATATGTTCATGACCTCGATCGATCTTGCAGATTTGGGGCCGGGCGATGCAGGGATCTGCGTCTATGTGCTATCGACTGCGATCTCAATGAAGCGGATCGTGGAGTTCAACCACGGCTCATATTTTGAAGAGCGGGAGCGGATGTCTGCCCGTGTGCAGGTCAAGTTCTGTGCGTCGTCAGTGATCAAAGCGGTATTCCACGAAGGACTCATGCTGCCGACGGAAGTAGAAGTGCTCAAGTCTTCGTGTTATCATGCGGGATGACAAACGATTTTTTTTCGACATGTTTTTAGGATCTGTCGATGGAATCGGCAGGTTAGCTGGAGCGTTATGCCAGTATTATTATTCCCCAAAATTTTTCACAATCCTTTTTTAGGGGAAATCAGGCAATCTCGTACAATGTTGTCCTCTCTCGGAGCGGCCGTTTCAAATCTGAAAAGATGCACCGGATGAAACTGTTGACGGATGATACTGGAATTGGGAAGATTGGGAGAGGGTAGTCAAATCCTGCCGGTATAGAATATAATTATCCTCATGCATTCCAATAGATAAAATTCAACCCTCTTGCAATTCTTGAAAAATAATTTGGGGTGAAAAATGGGTTATTTCCCGATTTGCGGTACGGTGGTATCGGAAATGACCGCCCCAGCGCTGGAAAGCGCGAACTGGTCCCCGGTCCATCAGGCTTTGGTTGCCGGGTCGAATATTTTCTGAACGGCACTCATGGTACCTTCAGTCTCATTCACCTTTACAACCAGATACCCTACCGTATTTGCTACTTTATCCGCTTCACGGATCGGATACTTGATGGTAAGTGCGGGATCTGCTTCGGACTGGTAGAAGGCGCTGCCTACCGCACCGCCGTTACCGACAAACACCTGCTGAACCACCTGCTTCTCTCCCCGGACGTAAATGTGGGCATGCCCGCAGAAATATGCCGTTGCATGATGATTTGCCAGGCTGTTCCAGAAGGGGATTTTTTGTGGTTGTCTGACACGACCAATTTATTACAGTATCATTACCAATGTAAAGGAAAACATACCTAAAAACCCGGAATCACAGCATGACACTTCCAGATCCTCTCGAAAAAAAAGAACCTAAAACCTCAATATCAAGAAAAAATGCGGTGATGGCGATTGTCATCTTACTGGCTATTGTAATCATCAGTGTCATTGTTGTCGTTGTCCTTGTTCAATCACCCGCTGGCAGTGGTGCAACCCTCTCACCCTCTGGCGGTGCAACCACCTCACCAGCGGTTGTGGAAAAATCTTTTGGCCCTACCGGTTCACAACTGGTTCCGCAAGCCAATATGCAACCTGTCGATGATTCACCTGAAGTAAAAACGGTGGATTTTTTTATTGATGCCGGATCCCAGGAAAAATGCGGGTTGACCTGCCGTCAGTTGACACCATCCATCACCAATACAGGCAACAAGACGGCGCACAACGTCTGCATCTCCATCGTGTTGTCCAATAGCGGAGGCGACCTGATACTTCTGAATGGCGAGCCCTCTTTCAGAAGATGCATTGGAAATATTGCCAGCGGGGAATCAAAGAGTGAACCAATCATCATCAATGCGGATTGCGGGTTTCTTGCGTCAAAATGTATCCGGCAGACGCTGATATTAAAAACCAAGGCAACATCTGACGAGACAACAGTCCAATTCCCGGATCAGATTATTGCAGTATAAAATATCGTAAGAAACATTGACGCCCGGCAAGGTTCACTTATCCTTGCTGTTTTTTTTTAAGGATACTTTGTTAAGATGATTACGATCACGGCTTTTTCGGGATGATTTCTTATCTGTCATTCGCATTCAACTAAAAAAAATGCAATGGATACCGGAACGGCTTTAGAGATCCCGTCCTCTTTGCCGGCCGGGTCTTTTTGGGGGTCTTGTCACTGACCAGATGATCACAACACCGGAAACCAATAACAGGGCAGGGACAATAGCCAGCAGGGGTATACCGAATGAGAGATCGATTGCTGAAACGATCGGATTTGGTACCTGGG
>JAURZP010000527.1 GCA_030653335.1 Methanoregula sp.
ACGGCCGGAACCGGTGTTGACGGTTTTTCCAATGGTTTTCTTACTCTCGGCAAATTTGATGAATCCTGCAACGGTGTCTGCCACATAGGTTAGATCACGGACCGGAGAAAGGGATCCAAGTTTGACCGAATTGGACGTGAGCGCCTGGGTAATGATTGTCGGGATAACTGCTCTTGTGGACTGGCGGGGGCCAAATGTGTTGAACGGGCGGATGGTAGTGACTGGTAACCCAAATGAGCAATAGAATGATTCTGCAATTTTGTCAGCTCCTATTTTGCTTGCAGAGTACGGTGACTGCCCCTGAAGCGGGTGCTTCTCATCGATGGGTGTGTATTGTGCAGTGCCGTATACTTCACTTGTTGAGGTATGGACTACCCGGTCTACCCCGGCATCAAGGCAGGCCTGCATGATATTGAGGGTGCCTTTGATATTGGTGTTGATGTAGGACTCGGGTGCAACGTAGGAATACGGGATGCCGATGAGTGCGGCAAGATGGAATACGTACTCTTTTTCAGAGACCGCCTTTTTCACAAACAGGGAATCGGTGACATCACCGGCTATCACGGTAAGATTGGGAGTTTTATCGTTGTATCGCCCTTCTAGCATGCCCCAGTCATTCCGGGCATTGTAATGAACGAACGCGGTGACCTCTGCACCTTTGTGGAGTAACTCATCGACAAGGTGGCTACCGATAAAACCTCCGGCACCGGTCACCAGCACCCGTTTGTCCTGCCATTTCATGATCTGTCCTGTCTATATGTTTTGATGAGTGCCTGATAATCTTTCTCTGCCTGTGCCATGAGAGAGTCCCATTGACCGTTTTTCACGATAACCTCCCGGGCTGCGGATCCAATGCGGGACCGGAGGTCTGGGTTTGCTGCAAGGGACAGGATTGCTTCTGCCGCCATTTCCGAAGAACCGGGAGGAATTAGCAGCCCGGTCCGGAAATTCTCGATCCATTCCGGAATCCCCCCTACCGATGTCGCGATGCAGGGAAGGCCGCTTGCCATGCCTTCAAGGATAGAGACCGGTGTGCCATCGGAGACCGAGGTTGTGATGAAAATATCCGCCTGCCAATAATCTCGGGGAACCTCAGTATAGGAGGTCCGGGATTTGAAGGTCACGACATCCAAAAGTCCAAGGGAGGCTGCAAGGTCCCTGATGGATTGTTCAAGCGGCCCGTCGCCCTTGAGCGTCAGCCGCAGCCTTGGATCTTTTTTATATGCAATCGCGAACCCTTTCACCAGCGTTGCATTGTCATAAACCGGGAAGAAGCCCCTGTTGGATAAAATCTGGATGAGCCCGTTGTTTTCAGGGACCTTTTCCGGATCAGGATGGAAAATGCCGGTGTCGATACCAAACGGGAGATAGTGCACTTTTGAGGGAGGTATTGAAAAATCGCTGACGATATGATCTCCAATATTGTGTGAGACCGCATAGATGAGATCAACCGATTCCAGCACTTTTTTTGTGTAATAATGGATTAGCCGGCTTTTTCTCGGAAGGATGAGGACATCATCGCCCCAGGCAGATATGATTGAGGGTCTAAAGCCGAGGTCCAGGAGGTGGAATCCGTACTTGGCGATGAAGTGGGCATGGATGAGGTCCGGTTTTATCTTTTTAATAAGTCTCTTTGTTGCAATATGGCGGGGAATAAACGAGAGGTAGAGATTTTTCCATTGGGAGGTGAGGACATATTCGGTTACATTTGAAATAGGACTATCCATCGAATCGTAGGTGATGAGGTGGACTTCGTATCCTTTTTGGGCAAAATATTCTGCCCAACGCTGGGTATGAATACTGCGACCGTCAGCAATGAGGAGGAGGATCATGGATATCTGTCCTTGGGAGCGCCGGTCATCTGCGGCAGAAAATCAGCAAATACCTGTACGGGAATTCCATCCGGTGCATCGGAGATCCAAGGATAGATGCTCACATGCAGGGGAGCTGAAGAAAGCAAAGGATCCGATACATCGAGATCTTCGGCAATGAGGATCGGGTTGTCATCGCAGAGAAACACACGGTGACACTCCCGTCCCTCGTTGCGGTGCGAGGGGCTGGTGACCGAGATGGTATCGGTGCCGAACAACCGGAGGGAGGGACATTCCAATCGGAGATAACTGGGGACGTCCGGGTGGATCCAGGGATGATTATTACAATACATTTTTGGATCAGTTGCACGGACCATGTACATCCCTGTACGGACCAAGAGTCCTGCTGCTCCTCTCAACCGGCCGATAAAGGGCCTGATGTCAGGTACACCGATAGGGCTTCCCGGCCCAACAGGGATATCCACGCAGAATACCGGGGCGAGATCCAGCATTTCACCGATGATTTCCCGGACGGTTTTTCCCGCAGGACAAAAATGCCGGGGTACATCGATGTGAGTACCGGTGTGGGTTGACAAGGACAGGAGTGTCGTATTTGCACTATCTCCTTTCTGAATCGACCGTATCTCATGGAAGGTTACCGGAGGTGTTCCCGGATACATTGGGGATTGCGATGTTATGGTGTACGAGATCCGTTTCAGCATTATGTCTCCATGAGATATATGTCGAGGTCATGGAAATTCCTGATGATATGTTCAACACCGGCAAGATCCAGAAACCGGTTGGGATCGCCGGTTTTTATCCGTCCGATGAACCGGATCCCACTCACCCGTGCCGCATCCCAGTCATTGACAGCATCCCCCACGAACAGGGCTTCCCCGTAAGAGAGATTCTTTTCACGGATGATCCGTTGGATATGATCGGCTTTTTTGGTCGGGGCTCCGCAGATCCCCTCAAAGAACTGGGTCAGTCCCCGGCTATCGACAATCCGCCGGAGTTCTTCTTCCGGCGTTGCAGAGACGATATACAAGGCCCGGTTCCGGGATTGTTCCTGGATAAACTCCCGTGCGCCGTCAACGAAGGGGGCACAGGCAACTTTTTCTTCCACTAGATCGGAAAACCGGTTCGAAAGCCGATCAAACAGTTCCTGCGTCAGTTCCTCATGGAGAATATTCGCATAGATATGTCTGAATTTTTCAAACCGCGATATCCCGCCATTGTCGATATGAAACTGAACGATCTCATCTATATGATCCGGAACAAAGGAGAACAGCGACAGGAATGCATCGGTTTTCACCGAAACCGATTCAAGGATCACGCCGTCGAAATCCAGAAATATCGCTTTAATCATGGTGTATCCAGACTGAGTATATTGATCCTGTGGAAAAAACCACTTAATAATATCCGTTTTGTTTTCCCCGGACATATTGAAAATTTCTCTAAGCAATTACTATGCAATCCTGACCACTATAATTTTACGGTAACCGCGCGTTATAATGATGGTTAGGTTTTTTGTAGGTTTGAAACATGGAGCTGGCAGTATCAAACGTAGCATGGTACAATAACCGCATTGAGGATTTTATTCACTTTATTTCATCGCAGGGACTCAAAGGCATCGAATTAGCCCCTAGTATGATCTGGCCAGAACCGGTTTCCGCTCCAGGAAATGAACGAGTACTTCTTCAAAGAAAAATTTCCGATGCGGGTCTGCGGGTGACGGGGATACAGGCATTGCTCTTTTCCCGGCAGGATCTCGTCCTTTTCGGGGAGGCAAAAAAACGGGAGGAGATGCTTGAGTATCTTACGGGCATGATGGATGTCTGCCACGATCTTGGGGGAGAGGTCATGGTATTTGGCTCCCCGAGGAACCGCATAATTGGCAATCTCTCCCCCCACAAAGCCCGGGCAATTGCATTGGGTTTTTTCCATGAAGTTGGCGTACGGGCCGCAAAGAGAAGCATCAATTTCCTGATCGAACCTTTGGGAAAGACGGAAACTGACTTTATCAGTACCGTATCGGAGGCATGTAATTTCCTCGAGGAGGCAGGCAACCCTGACGGGCTGGGACTTCACATCGACACAAAAGGCCTCATCGATGAAAAGGAAGTGGAAACCCCTTACATGAAAGAGATGT
>JAURZP010000540.1 GCA_030653335.1 Methanoregula sp.
GGATAAAAGCTCATTTCTTTTATCATTGGTGATCTCAAAGTCCATCGATATCCTGTAATTATTGGAAACCGGTTTATTTAAACTATGACCTTTTCTGGAGAATAACAATTCTCCGGTATAAACGATACTAAAAAGAGAAAAACGCTCTCTTCGTGGTTAAAATGAGAATTTATGCATCGGAGCGTATAAAATGGTCAAGAAAATTTTGTGCAGTCTGCTGTGCTTCACGGTTCACTGTGCGCATAACAACTCCTTTGTGGGGCTGACCATAGAGTACGATTGCCCCGAGAGGTGCTGCGAGAATTAGCGGGATAACCGCGAGATCTTCTTCACCATCCACATTGATTGTTACCGGGGGATGGAGAACCGCATAAGTGAGCGCGTGGATCAATTCATCGGTCAGGGTGCCGGCAGGGTTTTTAACGTTGATACATTCGCCCCGATGTGCAGGCATCTTGTTGCACGGCGATCTCATTGTATGCCCATCGATCACTGCAATCGCGGGGGTGATCCCGTTCCTCTGGAGATTGTAGGTAACTACATCTCCCACAGCGTATACGCAACTTTTGGAAATGATGGGGAGGATCTCCTCAATACTCTGGTGTAATTCGCCAAATGGCTCCTTGAAGAGCTTCCTGTGCTCTTTTGGAAGGGTGAGCATCAACGGACCTTCAATGCATAGCGGCCCGGAAGTTTGATGCTCATCCGTTTTGCCACTTCGGAGTTTTCCGGATCAATGATAACGAGGTAACCGGACCAGTCCTCGCTTAAGTTATTGGTACCGCAGACAACACAGTTCTCTCCATCAATTACACGGTGACAGTCGCGGCAGACCTTTCCCTGCTTCTTCTTATTCGCCGGCGGCATGTTTCTTCCCCCTGCCCTTTGATCTCACCGGAGTTTCTTTTGCTGCACCTTCAGGATGGTTTGCCTTCTCTTTTTCCTTGATCATCTCTTCTTCAAGCCAGAGTGCGGTACCGAGTCCTGCCTGCCTCATGGTCAGACCGATCTTGCTGTCACGTGGTTCCCGCTCGTTTAAGGAAAGTGTCACAACGCGGACGCGGACAACATCGCCAACACCGATAAATCTCTTAGACTCCTGGCAGATGAGCCGGGCGTTCTTTTCATCGTAGTTGATATATTCGTCTGAAATCTGGCTCACGTGAAGCATCGCATCGATGGGGCCAAGGCTCACAAATGCACCAAAGCTTGTGGTTTCGACAACCAACCCTTCGATGACTTCTTGTAATCCGAGCCTGAGTACCATCGCTTCAAACTTTACAGCGTAATATACCCCGCCGTCACCGGCTACGAGTTCTCCCTCTCCTACGTCATGCACTTTTGTTACGCAGATGAAGATTCCGATCTCTTTATCGATGCTGCCTTCCAGCTGCTCTTGCAAAACCTCAAGGATTACTTTTTTTAGTTTCTCGCCCAGCCTCTGGGGGGGCACCCGCACCTTATCCTCAAGCATCAATTTGTGATACATTTTTTTACCTCCGTAAAATCTCAAGTTTTTTCTGATTCCTCAATGAAATTACACTGATACCCTGTGCAAACAGCGCGTCTCTTACGCGCCGGTCATTTGTAACTACCAGACACTTGTTTTGGACTGCATATCCGACTACCTGTGCATCAACCGATCCCACTTTCAGATCTGTATTCTGCACAATAGTGCATTTTTCGGCAAGTGTAAGGGCGCAGCGTGCAGCGACACCACCCCGGCCTTTCGCCCGGGCAAGTCCGTTTAACTCCTGCAATACTCCGTGGAGTACCAACGGGTCAAACGCCCCGATGAGCATCCGAAGCTCATCGAAGAGATCGATCTGGAACTGTGCCGGCATCATGAGGGCGTTAGCGTCCAGAAGAACCTTTACTCTCCCAGCACACCCATCCCGATTAACCGCCAGCGTGCTCCCACCTGCCGGCTGATAGCGATCCTGGAACCAATTTCTGCACATACGGGTCGCTTCAGCGCAATCTCAACGTGATCTTTCTTTGTATTGCTCACAACCCCGACGGTAACTGCTGTACCGACAGAGAGCATCAGTGGTTCGCTGTGCTTGAGCGGTTCGATGATAAGTTCGCTTGTAGCTCCAACAACCCGCTCCATCAGGGTTACACTGCACCGGATCTTCTCCCAGACCGGGGGTAGTTTACCCTCGTGTCCAAGCACCTGGCCGGCAAGAGCATCGCTTTTAGTCAGTGCCGGGTCGAGTTTTGTGCCCACACCGAGAAGTCCTCCGGGTGTTGCGGCTTCCACATGACTGGAACCTGCATTGATGGTGGTGATTGTTGTGGTAATGGGAATCCACTTGATCTTGTTCTCAACCTGCACCTGTCTGCCGGGGCGGATCTCGATCTTCTCATCTGCGCGGAGGATGCCCCGTATAAGAGACCCCCCTACGACACCGCCTTTCACATCTTTCCAGTTGCAGCCCGGTTTATTGACATCAAATGAACGTGCGATCAGCATTAAGGGTTCTGCATCCGGATCCCGTACCGGTTCAGGAATTGTCCCGTCAAGAGCCTGCACGAGTGCTCCCATGTTGATCCCCTTCTGGGAAGATACGGGCACGATGGGTGCATTTTCTGCTATGGTACCCTTGATAAATGCCTTAATCTCGTGGTAGTTATCGATCGCCTCTTTCTGGCTTACCACATCGATCTTGCTCTGGACAATGACGATATTTTTGATGCCGACAAGTTCCAGTGCCATTAAATGCTCTTTTGTCTGTGGCTGCGGGCATTTTTCACTTGCAGCAATCACAAGCATCGCACCATCCATCAGTGCAGAACCGGACAACATTGTCGCCATGAGTGTCTCGTGTCCGGGTGCATCAACAAATGATATGGAACGGAATGGTGTGCCGGTTCCACCACAGGCCGGGCATTCTGAGTGTGTGGAGAAGGCTCCTTCTCCTTCACATTTGTCGCACCGGTAAAATGTCGCGTCAGCATATCCGAGTCGGATTGAGATACCCCGCTTCACCTCCTCGCTGTGCCGGTCTGTCCATGTGCCGGTAAGCGCATTGACGAGCGTGGTTTTGCCATGGTCGACATGACCCACAACTCCTATATTGACACTGGGAACTGTCACATCATGCAAATGAAATCAAACCTCCTTACTCTATAAAAAGTTGCCAACCTGACCACCTTACTTACGAATTGTTAATTATGCGTCGCGTAAGATACCGTAGTAATGCCAGATCCCACCAAATATCGACGCATAGCTGATTATCATATAGATCGCTTGATACATAAATACAATCCCGCAGATCAGGAAATACTGAAAAGTTGCCGAATATAAAATCGTTCAGGAATCTGATAAAATCCGTGGTTCATAAAAAAGATTGAATCAGAAAAATGTTAACTATTGGATGAGCCGCTTAACCCCCGCCCTCACAGCTCTGGTCGATATTTTTTAACGCTTCTGCCATTTCATTTCCCGCAGCAAACGCCAGTTCCCTCTCAATAACTTTTTTTGCATCTTCCCTGATGGCGACTGTTGTTTTGTCAGAGCCGGATGCCGGGATCAGCTGGTCAATACGGTACAGGAGATTTGTACTGTCCAGCTCGGCAAATACCTCCCCACGAATGTGCTCGATGCGCAGGATTGTGCCAGATGTCCCGGTCCGTGGGTACCGCACTCGCATTCCCTTAACAATCTCTTCAGGTAACATAGTGGAGAATGAGAACTTCCAATCTATAAAGGTATTTTTCTTGTGCGCCCAATCCTTTGTTCAGGTTGTCAATTTATTGAGTGCAGCAACAATTTCCTGTGTTGTCCTATGTGGCTCTCCCTCAGGTTCCAGAAGATCAAAAGACCCTTTGAGTGCAGAGAATATGGCAGCGATCGCATCACCATGCGAAGGGCCATATCCCCCTTCAAGAACAAGAGCGAGAGGATGATCCGTTGCATCCTGCATCATACGTGTAAGTGTGCTGAAATCTCCGGGAAATAACAACATCCCGCTTTTGGGGTCATCTGACAGCGCATCCTGACCTGCAGAAACAATCACAGCATCCGGTCTGAACTTCTCAAGCGCAGGAACGAACGCCCGCTCAAAGACGAACCTGTAATCTGCAATGGTTGATCCCGGGCGCAGGGGTGCATTGATGGTGTAGCCCTTACCTTTGCCCATGCCGATCTCATCTACCCAGCCGGTGTGTGGGTATATATTTCCCTGGTGGATGGAGCAATAGAGCACCCGGTCATCCCGGTTAAAGATCTTCTGGGTCCCGTTTCCGTGGTGAAGATCCCAGTCGATTATCGCAACACGGTCAACCCGATCAAGCGCCTCTGCTGCGGCAATCGCCGCATTATTAAAAAGACAGAATCCCATCGCCCTGTCCGGTTCTGCGTGATGTCCCGGTGGGCGTACAAGGGCAAAGCTATGTTCACCATCGATTGAACGATGCACTGCATTAATTGCAGCACCGGCGGCAAAGGAAGCAACTTCGAATGACTCGCCTTTGACATAGGTGCTCTGGTCAATGAAATGTAGTCCCCCATGTGAGGAAAACTCGCGTATCATCTGGACATGTGAACGGGTGTGGACCCGGAGGAGATCTTCTTCTTTTGCAATTTCCGGTTCAATGATCGGAATCCCATCAGGAACACCTGCACATGCTGCATAGAGGCGGGCGCTGCTCTCGTCATGGTTTTTGATATCATGCCGGGAGAAAATACCCCCGGTAATTGCTGAACACTTAACCATAATTGCTGATCGATACTATTATTTCCAATCTTTGAAAATGATTGGCTTTTTAAAATGAGAAAAAAAAGGAAAGAAATTACTGGATAATTGTTCCCTGCATTACCGCAGATTCCGGTACATCGTATTGCTTCTCACTCCCAAGGATCTTGTATTTTCCAGTAGTCTTAACACCATAAGGATTACCGGAAGTGGAGTATGGCACAATGAACTCCCCATTGACACTTTCCTGTCTGTAGGTGTACTCCCTGCCAGTGTCAGAGATAACAGGGACTTCGATAATTCCCTCTCCTTTGATATGCGCTCCTTTGACGTATTCAAAGACTTTTACGTACTTCACGTCCGGAGTCTTTGCATTGAAGACATTGGTGGGGGACTCATGGATGAGCCGGTAGTGACCCAGTGCCGGAACAGTTTCTACCGGGAGTGTGATTGCAGGGCTAAGTGCGATTGCATGATATCCGGCCGGTGCTTTGAGGTTATATGCATCAACGCGACGTTTTGCTTCAGAGGCATTCATTGCTTCTGCGCCAGTGATTACCGGCAGCGTGACCTGAGTAATCACCGGATCTGCATACTCGATGTAGTAAACATTCGAAGCCTGGGTCATTGAGCCGTCAAAGTTGTGGAGCCGGGATACTGTTGTAAGATAATAGGCCTGCTTGTTCATCAGGGCGGGCTCATAACTATTGGGATTGTTTCGTCCGGGTGCAAGCAGTGTCATCTGGTAGGGGGCCGTGGCAAGCGAACTGTTATACCATGTTGACATCGCCCAGAACTTACCGGTGTCCATCTCGATATCAGTGATTACGTACCGGGTGCCAAGATGATCAAGGATGCTATTTGCGATTTCCTCTGAAGTGGACATGAAATAGGCAGCTGATCCTATGTCTCCTGCAACACCCTGCTGGAACGGATTGGCGTTCGGAATCCTTTTAGAGATGTAAGTAATCATATGTCCGTAGTCCCACCATGACATAACTCCATACGACCCTTCCGGGAATTTAAAGGTCTTTGGATCGAAGATTGTGTAATAGTCCACTCCTGGATCTGGTGTGTTGTTCCCCAACCAGTCGAGGGACTCACGCCAGTCCGGGTTCATGATGATCGGGTTTGCTACTGCATTGGAATAGCTGAATGAAACCGAAGTATAAGCAAATAAAATACCCAATATAACGATGATAACAATCAATCCCACCATCAGGTAATTGGATCGTGGATGACCGGTACTCTGTTTAATGGATTTTTTCGATTTTTTGCCCCTTGCAGGGGGATCATCCACTAATCTTTCTTGGGATGTATTGGAAGAGATGCCGGATACAAGCCGGTAGAGATCACCGTGCCCTTTTGTCCAGACAAAACTGACACAGGCTGCCGAGAGCAGGGCAATATTTATGGCAAGATAATATTCATACCGGACATGCTGCCATGTAGATAACAGCATGATAAGCGACCAGACCAGCACAAATACCTGTTCGGGGTGCTCATCCCGAAGGTTTTTATACGCCATGACTAGAATCCCCCCAACCATCAGAAGAAGTCCGTAGTTAAAGGTTATCCATGCCATGTCTAACCCCCACCCTCGTGCTTCCTGGACCGTGTTTGTGATCGCCTGCTGCCCGAAGAATGCGAAGAGATTACCAATGAGCAGGTTAAAGAGGGCAGGGCTGACGACAAACAGTACCAGTGCAAAGAAGATTCCACATCCAAGAAGTGTAGCGAGATAGAAGTACCACTCTTTCCCTCTTAAGTAGCGGGCAATAAGATAGAGCACAACCGTACCAATGATGAGGCTGATATATGCAAAAATGT
>JAURZP010000551.1 GCA_030653335.1 Methanoregula sp.
TCATCCCACCAAGGATCTGGTAATCGTCGTCTACATCAAGGATATCGAACTCCCGCGAGACCCGGTTCTTGACCGTCGCGTCCAGACGGCCGAACTGCTGCCGGAAGAGTTCTGGCACTTTCTCCCCGCGTAACTTCCTGCCATAGGCATGAGCTCCCCATGTAGTATAAACGTCGGCGATGTCCGTCCGGTCCTTCCACGCGGAGGCATGGACCACCTCGCCCACTCCACAGCCATGGTTGCCGGGCGGATCGCCAAAGATCCTTATGAGCGCCTGATCGCGTGCCTCCTGTTCGGGCAGTCCTGCCTTCAGCTGCTCCAGCAGATCCTGTTTAAGGTGTGCGGCAAGGAAGTTGACATCCTCCGACTCGTCAAGGGATGCGATGATCTCCACACCCTCATCGATAATGTGGACAAGGCCTGGGAAGGTGTCGCGGAAGAGACCGCTTATCCGAAGCGTGACATCGATGCGGGGCCTGCCCAGTTCCTTTGCCGGTATCACTTCAAGGCCGGTCACGGCGCCGCCCCGGTCCGACCAGACGGGTTTCAGACCCATCAGCCAGAAAAGATAAGCAATATCGTCCCCGCCCGTCCGCATAGTGTCCGTAGCCCAGACAACGATGCCGACTCTCTGGGGATACTCACATTTCTCCCTTATGTACCGCTCGATCATCTGATCTGCCAGGGTTTTGCCTGTCCTCCACGCAGCCGGTGTCGGGATGGAGGCCGGATCAATAGAGTAGGCGTTCCTCCCGGTCGGGAGGAGATGGGCGTTGCCCCGCGTAGGATCCCCGGAAGGACCGGGCGGGATATACTCGGCATTGAGACCCTTTGCCATATTGGTGATCTCATCAGTTGTCTGGTCAAGGCGGCCCGCGAGATCATCGCAAATGAATGCTGCGCAGGTCTCGAGCGCATCAGACTCGTTCCCGTATTCAGCCCGTATTGCTACCTGTGTGGACTCCAGGTCATACCCGCACCCGGCCATCATGGCGATCAGCCGCTGGCTCCGTTCATCGATCTGGTCAACGAGCGCACCTTTCGTCATTCCGTACTGTGCATTGAACCCCGATGGATTGTCCATCAGTTCGCGCAGGGAGAGGGACAGGGCACCGGCAATGCTTTCCCGGAGGGATGGTATTTTCCCGTTCTCCAGTCGGGTCAGTGCATAGAGCATCTCGCAGAACCGTTCACCGGGTGGTGGGGTGCCGAAGATGTGGAGCCCATCCTTGATGATTGCATCCCGGACCTCGCAGATGTAGTCGTACAGCCGCTCCGCATTCCGGACAATCTCTTCCTTTCCTGCATCGGCCGTAAGCCCGAGATCGTTGGTCAGGTCCCTTGCAATGACAATTTCGTATATCTCTTCAGCCAGTTCATCGGCCTTTTGTATTTCCCCACCGCGTTTTGCCCGGAGGAACTCCTGCAGGATACTGTCCAGCTGCGCAAGGTCGCCGTACCCTTCGGCTCGCATCATTGCCGGGGGAAGGTGGTCGAGTACCGCTGCCCAGCTCCTCCGCTTTACCTGCACCATCTCGCCAGGATCGTTGATG
>JAURZP010000559.1 GCA_030653335.1 Methanoregula sp.
TATATTTGGGGTGCTTTTGAGTATTTACGAAACTTCAAAGAAAAAAAAGCAGAAATTTATGGAGATAGTGGGTGAAAAACTGGGTGTTTCTTCGAATGATAAGAGTGCAAATAACTCGACTTCCTAAAAGTGATCTGTTACCTTTTTTTTACCCCCAGTCCCCCTTTTTTTTAAATTGTGTCCAATCCAGCGGGGGCTTTCGTGTGCCCCACGCTTTATGTTGTGGAGACCGTAACGACCGATGAGGATTGAACAGTGAAGCCGCCGGAAGGAGAATTGCTTTATTCGATCCTGTAAGTTCATTGGATGGATCTGCAAACACACCGGTCATCATTGCTACCATAGGGGTATGAGCCCCGGTAAAAGGAAAAAAGCCCACTGCAAAAAAAAGATTTTTCAGACCATCACTGCACGGATGATCGTCACATCCTTGGCCGGGCGATCGCCACGAAGGGTCTTTACTTTGCCGATCTTATCGACAACATCAATACCTTCAATCACTTTTCCAAAGACCGGATGTTTGTCGTCAAGGAAGTTGTTGTTTACAAGGTTGATGAAGAACTGGGAACCTCCGGTATTCGGGCCGGCATTTGCCATCGAGAGGGTCCCGCGATTGTTACGGTTTTGTGGTCCGAACTCATCCTTGATCTTGTATCCGGGATCGCCCATACCGGTACCGGTCGGATCGCCGCCCTGCAACATGAATCCATCGATGACCCGGTGGAAGATCACTCCGTCATAGAAGCCTTTTTTCACGAGCGTTTCGAAGTTGCCCGCAGTGATGGGCATAGCGGGATCGAGGGCTATGGTGATATTACCCATGTTCGTCTCGAGCCGCACGGTATTTCCTGCTTGTGCTGTCATGGTATGCTGTAAGATATTGGGTCTTTTTATTCTTCTGTGTTGTGAATACCCGTCACTTGCTTGCGGGAAAAAAAGGATTATCAGATCATCTCTGCCTTGATGATAGTAACGGTCTGGAGCGGACGGTTTTCCTGTCCACCTGAAGTTGGCACTTTCCCGATCTTATCGACCACGTCCATACCATCTACTACTTTTCCAAAGACCGGGTGCTTGGTATCAAGGTAATTGTTATTTACAAGGTTGATAAAGAACTGCGACCCGCCAGTGTTGGGGCCGGCATTAGCCATTGAAATGGTCCCACGGTTGTTCCGGTTACTGGGGGAGAATTCGTCCTTGATTGTGTAACCGGGGCCACCCATACCGGTACCGGTTGGGTCTCCACCCTGTAACATGAACCCGTCAATGACGCGGTGAAAGGTTAGGTTGTTGTAGAACCCTTTGTTCACGAGCGATTCAAAGTTGCCCACAGTTATGGGCATCGCGGGATCAAGCGCAATGACGATATCTCCCATATTAGTTGAAAGCCGTACTCGTTTCCAGGAATCCGTAGAAACCGTGGCAGTTGCGGGGGATGTGGCAGCAGCCACTGTTATCACGGGTGTTACTGGTATGTTCCCGGTTCCCAATTCGGTCTTGACTGGTGATGCCGATTGCTGGGTACACTCCGCAGCGAGAGTAAAAGCCGCAACGAGTACACATGCCAGCAGTACGGTGCGCACTGGTGATGACATAGTAAAGCGTAGGAACGATAAGAAAACAGAAGTTGCGGGACCGTGATCCCACTTTATGGGCGATCTTTACTCGCCCTTCTCACCATCACCTCGCTTTGAGCCGAACCAGAAGATCAGACCCACTGCAATAACCATCGACACGAGACCCGTGATGAGGATGAAGTATCCTTTCCCGCCCATGTAGTTCGTGTAATTGGTAGCTGACATATCAATGGCGAGTACTGCCGTTGTGTTTCCGTTCGAATCGCCCAAGGAATCATCGATCGGTGCATACGCGGACATGAACGATCCATATTTTGTGGTATACGGTTCTTTGGATGAAGTCGGGCGGGATAATGCTGAAAAGATCTCCATTGAATCAGGGGCTGTTGAGAGTTCCCCGATCTTTGCTGATCCCTGCGGGTCATCGGGATACAGGTCATCGACAAGGAACGAAACGGACCGGTCCGGGTTCACTTTTAAAATATACGCATTGAGGATTTGATCATCCATGCTGCGGAGCGTGCGGAGTTTCTTTACTACCGCAAGATATTTCGATGACCCTTCATCGCCGGCTTTGAACAGGACGACTTCGCTTCCATTGATCTGGGTTGCCATAACTCCTGCTGTTGATTCAAGCCCGGTGCGGATGGATGTCTTGATTGCTGAAGTCGAACTTGTGTATGCGAGTGCCGTGAGTGACCCGATGATAAGAATAACTACGATCGCGCTCACCCAGAGTATTGTTGATTTTGAACAGGTACTGGTCATTTCAGCTTCGCCTCCTTAACCCGATTACAATTCCCAGAATGGTTACCATTCCTCCGATCAGGAGTGCCGGAGATGTTGCACTCTTAGGTGTGGGGGTTGGAACGGGAGTCATCCCGATTGCAAGCGGGGTTGTCTGCCCTGAGACCACAGTGACCGTACCGGAATAATCGGTATAACCTGTATATGTCAGCAGGATCTGGTGCACACCCGGATCGATTTCGGTGATGGTTGCCGGTGTATATCCCCTGAATATATTATCAATAAGGATCTCTGCACCAGCCGGTGTCGAGACAACGTTGATTGCGCCGGCTGACGGTACTGGTGTAGGGCTTGGTCCAATGCGGGTCATGACAACGGGCACGTACGTGTTGGTATTGGGTTTGACATACACTGTCTCGATCCAATCGTTGTATCCAGAGGCAGTCACTTTGATGATGTGACTCCCGGAGGGTATGTTGTTGAGCGTGAGACCTCCTGACGGGTTTGTTATCCCCTGGTAGGCGCTGTCCATATACACGCTGGCACCGGCCGGTGCTGAACCTATGGAGAGGGATCCAAAGATTGCCGAAGTCAGGCCGGGATTTATCGTTTGCGAACTTCCTGCAGTGACATAAACGGATGTGCTCCAGTCATTGTAGCCGGATAGTTTCAGCATGATATTATGATTACCGGGATAGAGAGTGAGTGTTATAGGGGTTACGCCATTGTAGGTGCCGTCAACGTATACATTTGCCCCGCTGGGGCTGGATCTTGCATAGATCGTTCCCGTGCTGCGGGGGGCCGGCGGGGATTGCTGGAGTGTCGGGTAATAAGCCGCAGTCTGACCTGCATATACATTGACCAGCCGGGTGTCCGGGGTGTATCCGCTCAGTGTCGCTTTCATGGAGTAGGATCCTGGTGGCAGGTTCGGGATTGTTATCGGAGAATACCCGTAATAATTCCCGTTCATATAGATAGCCGCTCCAGACGGGCTCGACTGGGCATAGATTGCTCCGTTCTGGACCGGTGGTATGGTAGTCGGGGTGGCGATTGGGTTTATGGTGGCGTAGACTGCCACATGTTCACCACTCGATGGCATACGGGAAAGCGGACCTGACCACGTGGTGTAGCCGGTTTTTGATACGGATATTGTCCTGACCGGTGAACCTGTGGGTGAGACTGCAACAGAGAGTATACCCCCTGCAATATTTCCTTGCGGGGCTCCATCGAAATAAACCGTGGCTCCGTCAACATTGCAATAAGTGTCAATCCATCCTTTGCCTCCACCGAGCGTTGGTTCGACCGTAATGGTAATTTCTGTTGTCGGTATGCGTGTGGGCTCAGTTGTAGGTACAGTGGTGGGCTGGGTGACAACCGTCGGAATCGTGATGGTTGGT
>JAURZP010000567.1 GCA_030653335.1 Methanoregula sp.
TGAGTATCAGAATCCAGAAAACATTCGAAGCGCTCTTTACGCTTGAAGAGATCCGGGGGATCTTCCGCGAATCCTTACCAATCGGTCTGGATCCGGAGGAAGACGCCGCGTTCCGGCAGCGGATTGCCGATCTCAAAGCGATTATCGCGGATCTCGAAGCCGGCACCGGCGCACCCAAGGTGACCAAAATCGCTGGCACTATCGATGTCCGCACCCGGGAAGAGGAATCGATCAACATCCAGCCGATCCAGGCTGCGGGGAGACTGACAACCGAGGCGAGGAAAGCCCTCATCTCATACGGGGACGGGTACTCAACGTGTGACGCCTGCCGGAAGCCGTTCCGGCTTGATAAGATCTCAAAGCCGGGCATTGCCGATTTCCATGACGATCTTGCAAAGTTCGTCAACATGGATCTTGCACGGGTTGTGCCGGGTGCACGGCGGGGGTTCCAGGCAGTTGCCGGCACGCTCGTTGGAAAAGGCGATACCGTAATCGTATCAGCGCTCGCCCACTACACCGAGTTCCTTGCAGTTGAAAATGCCGGCGGTATTGTCCGGGAAGTGCCGCTGAACGAAAAGAACCTTGTGACCGCAGAAGCAACCGCCCAGAAGATCGAAGAGGTCAAAACAGAGACCGGAAAACTCCCGGTGCTCGTGATGATCGACCACTACGACTACCTGTTTGCAAACGAGCACGATATTGCTGCGATTGCAAAAGTATCCCACCAGTACGATATCCCGATCCTCTATAACGGGGCTTATACGGTCGGCGTGATGCCGGTCGATGGCAAGAAGATCGGGGTTGACTTTGTTGTTGGCTCCGGACATAAGAGTATGGCCTCGGTCGCGCCGTCCGGAGTATTGGCGATGACCGAAGAATGGGCGCCCAAGGCGCTGCGGACAACTGCGATGGTCGGTGACCTGACGAAAAGGAAGTTCGGGATCAAGGAAGTCGAGATGCTCGGGTGCACGCTGATGGGCGGAACATTGCTCTCGATGATGGCATCGTTTCCCACGGTCAAGGCCCGTACCCTGAAATGGGATGAGGAAGTGAAGAGATCGAACTTCTTCATTGACCGTCTCTTAAAAATTTCGGGAAGCAAGGTGCTCTCCGAGTACCCGCGTAAGCACACGCTCACAAAGGTTGACACTACGGGCAGCTTCGATACCATTGCCCAGACCCACAAGCGGCGCGGGTTCTACTTAAGCGATGAACTCTCGTCCCGAGGGATCGTTGGCGAGTTTGCCGGTGCAACCCGGACCTGGAAACTCAACACCTACGGCCTCTCTGACAAGAAAATCCGGTATCTCGCTGATACATTCGCCGAGGTAGCAGAAAAATACGAACTGCCGGTATCACGATAATGATCGTATGAATATGAACTCAATAATTCAAAAAAAAAAGTGGCAACAAAGACCGTAACGCTGCAGATCTTCTCTCTGGAATAGTAAGAGAAATCCAGTCCCGGTAACCCTTCAGCCTGAAATTAAGAAAAATCCAGTAAAAGAGGAAACCCCCATGACAGAAAATAAATTCCACCTTGGAACCACCGCCCTCCATGCAGGGCAGGTGCCTGATCCCACCACCGGGTCAAGGGCAGTACCGATCTACCAGACCTCCTCGTACGTGTTCAAAAACACAGAGCACGCGGCCAACCTCTTCGGACTTAAGGAGCTTGGCAACATGTACACCCGGCTCATGAACCCGACTACCGATGTGTTTGAGAAGCGTATTGCCGCAATCGAAGGGGGAACGGGAGCACTTGCAGTCGCATCCGGTCAGGCAGCGATCACGTACTCGCTCCTCAACATCACCCGTCCCGGTGATGAGATCGTAGCGGCAGACAACCTCTACGGAGGCACCTATGAGCTCTTCAATTACACCTTCCCCAAGTTTGGCAGGAAGGTTGTCTTTGTAGACTCAACAAAACCAGAGGCATTCAAAAAGGCCATCACGGAAAAGACCCGTGCCATATACGCAGAAACCATTGGCAACCCGAAACTCGACATCCCCGACTTCGAGGCTATTTCAAAGATCGCACACAATGCCGGCATCCCGCTCGTAGTTGACAATACAACCGGTGTCGGCCTCGTCCGCCCGATCCTGCACGGAGCAGATATTGTGGTCCACTCGGCAACCAAATATATCGGCGGGCACGGGAACTCGATCGGTGGTGTTATCGTGGATTCCGGAAAGTTTTCCTGGAACAATGGAAAATTCCCCGAGTTTACCGAACCCGACCCGAGCTACCACGGCCTGAAATACTGGGATGCATTCAGCAACTTCCCCGGCGCAGGAAACATCGCGTATATCTTCAAGATCCGGCTCTCGCTCTTAAGAGACACCGGTGCAGCACTCAGCCCGTTCAACTCATGGCTCTTCCTTCTCGGCTTAGAGACACTTCACCTCCGGGTGCCCCGGCATTCACAGAATGCTCTTGCAGTTGCAGAGTTCTTAAAAAAGCACCCGAAAGTCGCATGGGTGAACTATACCGGACTTCCCGATCACCAGAGTCACTCGCTCGCGAAAAAATATCTTGTTGGGGGTTTTGGTCCCATTGTCGGGTTCGGTGTCAAGGGCGGCGAGAAAGCGAGCCTGAAGTTCATTGACAGCCTCAAACTTTTCAGCAACCTTGCCAACATCGGGGACTCTAAAAGCCTCGTGATCCACCCTGCGTCAACAACCCACCAGCAGCTCACGGTCGAGGAACAGAAGAAGACCGGAGTGACTCCCGATGCAGTCCGGCTCTCGATTGGAACTGAAGATATTGAAGATATCATCGAGGATCTTGAACAGGCACTCGCAGAGGTATAATGAATCCAGTTGCCCGAATCCCGTTTGGTAATATCCATGACCTCATTGCGGAGCTCGCATTACGGGATGGTGTATGTCGATGATCAAAGGATCCGTAGGCACAGTGGCAACCCAATATTATCACCATTCATCCCCGCTCGTACTGGAAAGCGGGGATACTCTTCCATCCCTTACCGTTGCATACGAGACATACGGCAAACTGAACCGGGACCGGAACAATGCCATCCTGATCTGTCATGCCCTGTCGGGCGATGCCCATATCGCGGGATTCCATGAGGGTGAAGAAAAACACGGCTGGTGGGATGCGGTAGTCGGCCCGGGTAAGGCCTTTGACACCGACCGGTACTTCATCATCTGCTCGAACGTGATTGGCGGGTGCAAGGGATCGACCGGCCCCTCGTCGACCAATCCCAAAACCGGAAAACCCTACGGTGCGAAATTTCCCGTCATCACGATCAGCGACATGGTCAATGCCCAGAAACTGCTCATCGATCACCTCGCCATCCCACAGCTCTACGCGGTGGCCGGAGGATCGATGGGCGGCATGCAGGCGCTCCAGTGGACGGTCAGCTTCCCCGGGCTGATGAAAAAAGCGATCGTGATTGCAGCGACCGGTTACTCCACGCCCCAGCAGATTGCATTCAATGAAGTGGGCCGTAAAGCGATCATCTCGGATCCGGAATGGAATGGCGGGAACTATTACGATACGAAATCGTATGATGCCCTGGGCCCGGTCAAGGGACTCGCCCTTGCACGGATGGTCGGCCATATCACGTATCTCTCTGACGAATCCATGCATGCAAAGTTCGGGCGCTCGCTCCAGTCCAAAGACCGTATCGGGTTTGACTTCTCAACCGATTTTGCTGTGGAGAGTTATCTCCATCACCAGGGAGACACGTTCACCCAGCGGTTCGATGCAAACTCGTATCTCTACATCACAAAAGCGATCGATTACTTTGACCTGACAAAAGATGGCTCGCTGTCAAAGGGACTTGCGGAAGTAAAAGCGGGATTTCTTGTAATCTCGGTATCTTCCGACTGGCTCTATCCTCCCTATCAGTCGCAGGAGATCGTGTCGGCCCTCACCGCAAACGAGCGTGAGGTCCGGTACAGCGAGATCCGGTCTAACTATGGTCACGACGGGTTCTTACTGGAGTCCGGCCAGGTCAACTACCTGATCTCACAGTTCCTCTCAAGAACCGCTGTCAGTGATGTGATGATTAAAAATGTCCCGACCATTGAAGAAGGTGCGACAACCGCAGTGACCGCACGGCGGATGATCAACCTTGAGGTCAACCACCTGCCAGTACTGTCGAGTGACGGGCATCTCGTTGGTATAGTCACTTCCTGGGATATTGCTAAAGCAGTTGCGAAAAATTTCCTCTGGCTTGATGAGATCATGTCAAGGATTGTGCACACAACCGCGCCGGATGAACCGATAGAATCTGCTGCAAAGAAGATGGAGGAGCACTCAATATCTGCCCTGCCGGTGGTTGATGCCGATCAGCGTCTCATCGGTCTTATCACGAGTGATGCGATCAGTATGCTTGTCGGGAGGGGCAACCCATGAGGATCCTATCCATCCATGCCACCTCGATGTGGTACCATGCCACGCAGAAGACAAAGATGGCAGAACCTGTCACCACCAGTGAGGACCGGATGGAGGAATGTGTTGTCCTTTTCTGCTGCGTGGAGAAGCTGGATGAGAAAAATCCTGACAATGTGATCGCGAGTGCTGTTAAGAATGTCCGGAAGCGGCTAACATCACTCGGCGTGAACCGGGTGTTGATCTACCCGTATGCCCATCTTACAAGCACACTCGGCTCCCCGCAGGTGGCGTTAGCGATCTTAAAGGGACTTGACGACGCACTTTCCGCAGAATCCATTGAAGTGAAGCGGGCACCGTTCGGCTGGTACAAGGAATTTGAGATCCGGGGCAAGGGCCACCCGCTTGCAGATCTCTCGATGACTATCTGCCCGTACGAGGGAACTGAATGCGACTTCACCTGCCCGTACTGCCATCACCCGTTCAAGGAATCAGATGCAGTGCATGTCTGCCAGCAGTCCGCCGGGTGCACAGGTCCCTGTTCCAAAACCGGAGAGAAACATGACTGAACCAACTGAAACACCCGGTAAAGTTCCGGAAAATGCGCTCCTCCTGCTCGGCTGTCCGGAAGCGCCGGCACAGCAGGCGATCGCCCTTTACATGGCGCACCAGTTTCGCACACACGGATCGGATCTCCTCATCACCGGCAACCCTTCGGTATTAAACCTGCTCAGGGTCTCTGACACTGAGAAGCACTATATCGGGGATATGAAAGTGCTCGAGAAATGCATCGAAGAGATCGTGGAGAAACGCCGGGCAGCAGACCTTTGCATTGTCTGTGCCCATAATGACGCGGCGATTGCATACGCAGCAACGATGCGTCACCTCCTGCCGCAGAGCCGGCTTGTAGTGATCATCTTCGGAAAGGATCCCGAACCGCTCGCGGCCTCGATTGATTTCCCGTGCGAGAAGATCGTGGAAAAGGCGGTGCACAACCCGATGCAACTGAAGGCTAAGGTAAACGAGGTGTTCGGATGGGCTGCATCGAGAACCTGAAGTACGAGATGCTTCTTCCGCTCGGAGCTTCCTTTAAGGAATGCCGGGAGTACGTGGAGAAGAATTTTTCAGAAGTCTGGTATGTCGATCCCGGCTACAAACTCTTCGATGAGTACATCATCGGCCTCCCGCCGATCGCACTCGGGCTTGACGGGGGAAAGATCGTATTTCCCTATACCAAACCCTGCCACGGGACCTATCTCCTGCGGATCGAAGATACAGACGAAGCGGATCGCGTCCGCAAAACTGCGAGAAAGAAAAAATAACCGGTGAAACAACTCCATGAAAAAACAATGGCTTGTGCGTTATTCTGAAATATTTTTAAAATCTGATCCGGTTCGCCGGCAGTGGGAGAATGTGCTCATCGCAAACATCCTCGAAGTGATGCCGGGCATCCATGTAAGAAATGAGCGGGGACGGATCTGGCTCGATGGAGATGTGAAACCCGATCTGTTGAAAAAGGTATTCGGGATTGTATCGTTTTCCGAAGTGGAACACATAAAACTTGACGAGATTGAATCCAGTCTTCCGGATTACTGTCGCAGGCATGGGATAGACAAGGCAAAGACATTTGCGATCAAGATGAAGCGGGTGGGCACCCATGCGTTCAGCTCGAACGACAAGGCAATCGAGTACGGCAACCTGCTCCGATCAGAATTCCCGCACCTTAAAGTGAACCTCGCAAACCCGGATAAAGAGATTCACATAGAGATCCGGGCAGACGAGGCATATCTCTACGATAACGTGACAAAAGCCGTAGGAGGACTTCCGCTCGGGGTTGAAGGCACCCTTGTCGCACTGGTGTCAGGAGGTATCGACTCGCCCGTTGCAGCGTGGATGATGATGAAGCGGGGGTGCCGGATCATTCCGCTCTTTGTTGCGCTCGATACGTTTCTTGATGAGACCACCATCGCCCGTGCTAAACGGGTTGTTGAACTGCTGGCCCAGTACCAGCCCGGAATTGAACTGACTGTTATCTCCGACTCGTATCTTGCAGCCGCACAAGCAGAACTCGTAAGCCGGCATCTTGAGAAGTACACCTGCATCGTCTGCAAGCGCCGGATGTACCGTGTGGCAACGGCGTATGCGAACAGGGTGGGGGCAAAAGGGATCGTGACCGGTGAATCCATCGGGCAGGTGGCAAGC
The DNA here is from genome assembly GCA_030653335.1 of Methanoregula sp. Lineage (GTDB taxonomy): Archaea > Halobacteriota > Methanomicrobia > Methanomicrobiales > Methanospirillaceae > Methanoregula. The sequence continues at coordinate 6,563 of JAURZP010000567.1, forward strand.
CAGACGCTCGACAATCTTGTCGTGCTCACTGATGCCGCAGAGATCCCGATCTATCGCCCGCTCATCGGGTTTGACAAGGAAGATACTATCCAGATCGCCCGGCAGATAGGGACGTTTAAGGAATCCACATCATCAGCATCGGGTTGTAAAGCGGTACCAACCGGGCCGTCCACAAAAGCGAAACTGGCAACAATCCGTGAGATTGAGGGTAAGCTGGAAGCGACCGGCTTATCGATTCCGGTCTGAATTTTTTTCGTATTTCACTCTTGAAAAATTTATAAATCCATAATTTCCTCCCTTAAAAAAACATGAGTTAACTCCAATCGTAAAAACCCCTAATCCGGGCATTTTACGGGCTTTGATTTCTGTATCTCTTCAAAACGGGCTCCGATTATGTGAAAATGACCCCCTGTTCGATCGAAAACTCCTGGATATTTTGCATGAACAGGGGGTCCGGAAGGATGCGAATATTCACGACGATGTCCGACGTGAGGAGTCCCCGGTTTTACCCCCAAAACAGCCCTTCCTTTCATTTTGCACCTGCTTTAGCCCATCCGGTAAGCGATCGGCCATCCAAACGCGTCTGTTAGCGTTCTTTTTTGAGCCCAATTTGCACCTAATAATGCAAAACGGGGCTCATTCTAAAGTTTTTAGAAATGGGTGTGCCGGAATTCGGTGAATTTGAGCGGAAATTGGTACCCCTGCTCCTTCACGGATTGGAGTTCTACGACGGAGAAGTGAGATCTGTGGAGTGCAGGTCTCCTGTGGTCCCGGGCCGGAATGATCGATGCTAAAAACAAGGGTTCTTTTTCCGTAGACTCCATGTTTTCGTCAATCCTTTTTGATCCCCAAAGATCTCTAAAAAAATCGCCGATTCCAAAACCTATAAATATTCACAATTGTTATTATTATGAGGAGGTTCACAATCGTGAACAAAACAATGCCAGAGTGGCGGAAAGGCTACGCAGCTGACTGCAGATCAGCATAACCCGGTTCGATTCCGGGCTCTGGCTTTTATCAGCATTCAATAATTCTGGTGAAAAAAAACTCGCTGCAAATCTTAAAAAATGCCCAGGTGGCGGAGTGGCCACGCGGTTGACTGCAGATCAGCTACACCCCGGTTCAAATCCGGGCCTTGGCTTGGTGAAAAAACCATGAGTATCAGAATCCAGAAAACATTCGAAGCGCTCTTTACGCTTGAAGAGATCCGGGGGATCTTCCGCGAATCCTTACCTACCGGTCTGGATGCAGAAGAGGACGCCACGTTCCGGCAGCGGATCGCCGACCTCAAAGCCATTGTCGCGGATCTCGAAGCCGGGACCGGTGCCCCAAAGGTGACAAAGATTGCCGGCACCATCGATGTCCGCACCCGCGAAGAGGAATCGATCAATATCCAGCCAATCCAGGCCGCAGGGAGACTGACAACCGAAGCGAGGAAAGCCCTC
>JAURZP010000001.1 GCA_030653335.1 Methanoregula sp.
AGAGTAGAAGAATAGAAATAAATTCATGCTCATTATGATTTAATAGAGAAAATTCGTCTCATGCTTTGAACAATTAAAGTCTACCACAGATGAGGCTGGGGAAAATACCTACAAATTAGCCTTATTTTGTCAAAATAACTCAAATTTCGACATATATTTCATTTATTAATTGAATTTTTTATCAACAATGCTCGATGGATGCGAAAAAAGCAAAAATATCTAATTAATGTTAACATTTTACACTCGGAATCATGATGAGTCATATTATTTTATATATGTGAAGGTGGAAGATTATTACCATCTATGAATTCAAATATCCAATCAACAGAACGGAAAAAAACCATTAATGTTCTTGTTGTTGATGATGAACCATTTCTTGTAGATATAGCCCAGATTTTCCTAGAAAAGAATAACTTCTGCACAGATTTTGCATATTCCGTTGATGAAGCACTCAAAAAGATTAGTCAATACCCATACGATATTATTGTATCCGATTATCAAATGCCACAAAAAAACGGCATCGAATTATTAAAACAGGTTCGTGCAACCAACCCTACGTTACCATTCATCCTCTTTACTGGTAGAAGTAGGGAAGAAATTGCTATTCTGGCACTAAATGAAGGTGCGGATTTCTATATACAGAAAGGTGGAGATCCAAAAGCCCAATTCATGGAACTCTCCCACAAAATTCGTCGAGCAGTTGAACGGAAAGACAATGCCAATGCAATTGAAGAACGTAATGAGATACTTAGCGCGATTCTTGCTGCTTCACCATATGGGGTTACCTTAGTAAAAAACCGAACGGTTCAATGGGTTAATGCGTCTCTGGCATTGATGCTCGGGTACAATACCAAGGAATTAATTGGTATACCTGTTCGGAATTTATACGCGACTGAAGAAGACTATGTTGCTGCGGGAAAGCAGATCATGTCAGAACTGGATGAAAATGGGCAGTCAAAAATTCACGCACGACTCATTCGGAAGAACGGATCGCTGATGGAATGCAAAATTCAGATGGCATGTCTTAATACAAAAAATCCTTTATACACTAGAATGGTAACTATCACTGAAAAACACTAAATGACTCACAAGACTTTGAACAATTAAAGTCAACCACGGCTGAGGCTTTTCGCTCTCTTTCTCTCAAGATATAATTTTTAATATTTTCACAATCAATTGTGTGTTATTAAAAAACTCGCAAACGCAAAAAAAATTCCATAAATTTTTTCAGAGATTTTTAAATGGGCTTTTTTCCGTTGGCATCGACTTTTCCTACACCGGACATTATTTTGTGTCAGCACTGTCCAGTCAGATAATCGCGAGATCAAGCTTGATCAACTCTATCCTTTTTATCCCACAACTGCGCCGGAATGATCCCCTTATGACCGATCAGCGCCAATCCTGTAGCCAATGATTCTCGTGGACTGGCAGCTCCTTGATCGCATAGAACGGGGCTTTATCAAAATCGATCCGTACGATCCTGCACTCGTGCAGCCCAACTCTGTCGATATCCGGCTCGGCAACCATTTTGTCTGGTACAAGCCGGGCACAGCAGTGATTGACCCATATAACCAGGACAGTGTCACATCAGATGTAGAAGAGGTGCACGCAGACTCGTTCATCCTCAATCCCGGCCAGTTCATTCTTGCCGAAACAAAGGAATGCATAGAATTACCGGACAACATCGTTGCAACAATTGAAGGAAAATCCAGCATCGCCCGGCTTGGCATTACCCTCCACCAGACGGGGGGCTGGATCGATGCCGGGTTCCGGGGCACGATCACGCTTGAGATGGCAAACGTCAACGCCCGCCCGGTAAAGATCTACGCAGGCATGCCGATCGGCCAGCTGGTCTTCTACACAACCGAGCGGGCAGAGAAACCCTACTTTAAAAAGGGCGATGCAAAATATCTCGACCAGCGGCAGGCAACACTGTCGCGATACCATGCGAATAAGAAAATTTCTTGATCTGCTGATACTAAAGCGGATCCTGAAAACTGTACATCCATTATGATGGTGCCGGGTTAAGCACTATATATCTTAAAAACCCATTTTATGCAGATGATCATACAGATTCGGAGATGAAATAATGCGACTTCTTCTCATTCATTCAGATTACATAGAATACGAAGCTAAAAAGCGGACAAAGATTGCGGAGGAGTGCTCGGTTCTTTCAGACAGGGAAGAAGAAGCACTCACCGTTTTCTGCGCAGTAGAATCGATCGATGAGGAAGACCTTGAAGGGGTAGTCCTTCAGGCTATTGCTGAAGTAAAAAAGACGGCCGGCCAGGTCAACGTCACGAAGATCGTTGTCTACCCTTACGCCCACCTCTCCAGCGATCTCTCCTCACCGGAAACCGCAGTTACCGTGCTCAAGGCCCTCAAGACCGGTCTTGAAGGCGAAGGGTTTGCCGTCAAGCGTGCACCCTTTGGCTGGTACAAATCCTTCAAACTCTCCTGCAAGGGCCACCCGCTCTCGGAGCTTTCAAAGACGATTGTTCCCGGCGAGATAACGGTCAAGAAGGAGAAGGCAGAGGTCACCCATGACTGGTTCGTACTGACTCCTGACGGGAAGCAACACGACTACAAGGAGTACCTCAACGACACGCCCTTTGGCTGCATGGTCAAAAAGGAACTCGGGGTTGCTGTCCCGGTCGGCGGCGACCCGGCCCACGTGGACCTGATGCGTGCAAAGGAGCTCGTGGACTATGAGCCCGCGAGCGATGTCGGCTGCCTCCGCTGGCTGCCCAAAGGCAAGATCGTCCGCGACCTGCTCGCCGATTACGTGCTCCGCCTCGTGCTGGACTATGGCGGCTCACCGGTCGAGACCCCGGTCATGTACGACCTTGGCGACAAGGCAATCTGCGAGCACGCCGCAAAGTTTGGCGAGCGCCAGTACCGCTTCAAGTCCAACAACCGGGACATGATGCTCAGGTTCGCGGCCTGTTTTGGCATGTTCTCGATCATGCGTGACATGCACATCTCGCCCAACCACCTCCCGATGAAGATGTACGAGCTCTCCACCTACTCCTTCCGCCACGAGCAGAGGGGAGAAGTCATCGGCTTAAAGCGCCTCCGGTGCTTCACGATGCCCGATATGCACTCGCTCTGCCTTGACATGCCGCAGGCGCTCAAGTGTTTCGAGGAGCAGCTTGCGATGGGCTGGCAGACCGGCAGGGACTTCGAGACAGAGCTCGTTGCCGCATTCCGCTGCACGAAGGACTTCTACGCAGAGCACGAGGCATGGGTAAAGAAGATCGTAAAGGAATCCAACTGCCCGATGCTCATCGAGATCCTATCCGACCGTGTCCACTACTGGATTGCAAAGATCGACCTCGCCGCAATCGACGGCCAGAAGCGCCCTATCGAGAACCCGACCGTCCAGATCGATGTCGAGTCCTCGACCCGGTTTGCCATCAAGTACCACAAGGAAGACGGGACCCCCATCTACCCCCCCATTCTCCACTGCTCCCCAACGGGCAGTGTCGAGCGCGTGATCTGCGCTATCCTTGAAAACATCTCCACCCAGAAGGTCCCCGCACTCCCCACGTGGCTCTCCCCTTCACAAGTGCGGGTGATACCGGTTACCGAACGTCACACTGCATTTGCCGCAGAGATCTGTGCTGCGATCAATGCCGCACAGGTCCGGTGCGATATGGATGACCGTGAAGAGAGTGTGGGCAAGAAGGTTCGCGAAGCAGGCATGGACTGGGTGCCCTACGTGATCGTTATCGGTGATGAGGAGATCGCATCGAAGAAGCTCACCGTGACTATAAGGAAGAAGTCGCAACCCAACAAGCCGTTTAAAGAGCAACTTTCCATCGATGCACTCATCGCAGCAGTGCACAATGATACAAAGGGTATGCCGTTCCGCCCGCTCTATACACCGCGCAAATTATCGATGAAGGCCCGGTATATCTAAAATCCTTTTTTTGACTTGTCCATTGCCGCAACGCATTTTTATCAGGCAAGGAACAGGCGGTTCATCCCCAATAACAAAGATTTAAGCGTCATTGGTCTTCACTGCCAAAGACCGGGTTTTAGGGAGGTGAATGGTAAACGTGCTCCCCAGGTTCACGATACTGTCCACACTGATGTAACCGCCATGCATCTGGATGTATTTTTTTGCAATGGATAAAGAGAGCCCGATGCGATCATATTTCCTGCTGATATTGCCGGAATCCGGCAACTTGAAGGGTTCAAAGATCTCATCGAGCTGGGTGTTGGTAATACCAATACCATTGTCCTGAATCGAAATCCTGTGCATCTTGTCTGAAGTGCCTGACTGGTACGAGATCCGTATCTTTCTTGGAGGCTTTGAATAGTTGACGGCATTGGAGAGCATCGACTCGATGACAGTTGATATTTTGCCGGGATCCGCTTCGAACGTCAGATTAGAAGGGATGTCTATAGTCAGGTTGGCTTTTGTTGCATATCCTCCTGCATTGATGATCGACTGGACCATTCTCTCCGGAGAGAACGTCGAGTAGTTCAGCGGGATCTTGCCTGCATCAAGTACGGAGAGCTCGAGCATCTGGTTGATGATCTGGCGCTCGTGATCAACACTTTTTGCACAGCGATCAAGGATGACTCTGGTCTCTTCGGTGACACCGTACGCTTGCGGATCTCCGGTGAGGAGATTTAAGTATCCCATGATCGGCTGAAGGGGGGTGCGCAACTCGTCAGCAACCGTACTGATGAGACCGCGACTTCGTTCATTAACCTGCTCTATGTCTTCTTTGAGCTGCTCCTTTTCCGTGATATCAACCAAATTGATCAATAGAGAAGTCTCGCCTTTTTGCTGAATTGGGGAGAAGAATGCGGCTGCTAACCGGATCTCACCGTTTTTTGAGAGAAACCTGTACTCCACTTTGTTATTCTTCCCATCCGGATTCTCAAGTTGTGCCGGGATATTAAGAAAGTCTGCCCTGTCATCATTATGAATGAACATGAGCAGATCCTGACCTGCAAGTTCATCGGCATCGTAACCCGAAAAGTTTTGAAACGCAGGATTGGTGTAAGCGATCTTCTGATTGCTGGTGATGATGATACAGGTTGGAGAGCTCTCAGTTACCTGCTGGTAACGGATATAGTTCTCTTCTGCAGCCTGCTCAAGGCGCTTGCGCTTGTTGATATCGATCACCGAACAGCTCACCAGGTTGTCACTTACCCGTCTCCATGAGAGGTTTACCCAGAGCGGTTCTTTGTCCTTACTAATAAATTGGGTTTCGAAATTAATCACATCCTCGCTCGAACCTAAATACTCAAAGAATCTGCGCTGATCATCTTTAGAGACGAATAACCGGGGAAGTGTCATGCTGGTAAATTCTTCTGGAGTGTAACCCAACATCTGCGACAGGTAATTGTTGGTCATACGGATTGCAAAGCTGTTCTGGTCAAACAGGACAATTCCCAGTAATGAAGTCTCAAAGATACTCCGGTAGCGTGCTTCGCTACGGTTCACTTTTTCTGTGAAATGTGCCACAACCACAGTAATACAGATGAAAAGAATTGCCTGTCCTGTAGCGTAGATTAAAAGACCGGTATCCGGAAAAAGGTTAACATAGGCCAGTATCTCGTACGCTACGGCACAAAAACCGGCAAGGAATACCCCCCATCTGGGGTAGAAATACGTTGCATACAGAAGGGGAAAGAAAAAGAGCTGGGCGGAGATATTTACAATGTTTCCCTTAAGGGAGACAACAGTGATTGCAATACAGCAGAGGGTCAGGGAAAAGATGACAATCAGTCGTACAAGGTCTGTATGTGAAATATTGATTTGGGAGAGGGAGACATACCGGGCCATTGATATTTCCGTTGTTGATTGTATTAGGAGATAAAGGTTCTATGTTTTATGTGAAACCATACCGCAAGAATCGAGAAGTGAGCCTGCCGGTGCCAATCGTTATTTCAATCCACCATTAACGAATCATCAAGAGACACTTAAAAAAAAATGTGAGAAAACGTGCGCTTTGTCTTTATGTGCAGAGGGGAGAGAGTTTTTCAATCACGCGTTCAACCTGCATGACAGATGTGCCGATGTAAGTGTCCGGGTTGAGTAGTGCTGCGATATCACTTTTTGAACAGTAACACACGATTTCCGGGTCAGCTCCCAGCACATCCGAGAGTGGCCGGTTCTCGGCCAGCGCCTGCATGCTCGCCATCCGGACCCGCTCGTGCGAATCCTGGCGGTTCATGCCTCGTTTTGTCAGCTCGATCATGACCGATTCAGCCATGTTGATCCCGTGGAGGAAGCCAAGGTTCCTACGGATTGCGGCGCGGTTGATCACGAGACCATCGAGCACGTTTGCCATCAGCCTCAGGCAGTGATCGGTGAGGATCGATGCCTCAGGGAACAGTACCCGCTCGCAGGAAGAGTTGGTGAGATCGCGCTCGTCCCAAAGCGTGTTGTTCTGGAGCGCTGGTTCTACTGCGGACCGGATGATGCGGGCAAGACCGCAGACCTGCTCTGATTTGATGGGGTTTCTCTTGTGCGGCATGGTGGAGGAGCCCACCTGCTTTGCCCCAAACGCTTCCTCAACTTCCCCGATCTCAGTCCGCTGGAGCGAACGAACCTCGATGCCGATCTTGTCGAGCGTAGTTGCAACACCTGCGCAGAACATGAAATATTCCGCGTACCGGTCGCGGGAGATCACCTGGTTTGAGACGTCCACCGAGCTCATGCCGAGGTACTCCATCATGGTCTCCTGTACTTCCATCCCTTTTGGCCCGAGTGCTGCCTGTGTACCGACCGCACCTGTCATCTGTCCGACTACGACCCTTGGGCGCATCTGTTCGAGGCGCCCGATGTGCCGTCCAATCTCGCTTGCCCAGATGGCAAAGCGGAGGCCGTAAGTTGTCGGGACACCGTGCTGGCCATGGGTCCTGCCGATGCAGACCAGCGATTTGGTCTCAGCGGATCGTTTGAGGAGGATTCCCAACAGCTGTCGAAGTTTCTCATCGATCAGGTCCAGTGTCTGCTTCAGCTGGAGCCCTGTTGCGGTGTCGAGGATGTCGTTGCTTGTTGCACCGTAATGCACCCAGCGCCCGGAATCTCCGGTTACTTCCGAGATCGCTTTTACGATCGCCATCATGTCATGGCTGATCTCAAGCTCGATTGCCTTTGCCCGTTCGAGCGAGGCATTGTGGGCCTTCTCGCTGATCTCTACTGCTGCGGCTGCCGGGATCATGCCGTGGTGAGCCTCGGCCTTTGCCAGTGCAACTTCGGCGGCGACTACGCAGGAGAACCGGTTCTTTTCACTCCAGACGGCACGCATCTCTTTTGTGCCGTAGCGCTCTTCTATGGGGTGGACTGCCATGGGTAGAAATGGGTTGTTTTGGGATATAGTGGTTTATGGTGCGGGGTGCCGGCATCGTACACAATCTAAAAGATTTTTAAAAACAGCTGCCCTCATTCCTCTTCTGATTCCTCCGGGTCCCATGCACCATCGCAATACACCACATATTCACAATTATTTTTCAGGCAGTCAACACCCACCATTTTTTGGCAAAATACAGGTGGACTGGGTTTGGGAAATGTGGGATCGTAATCCGGGTTGTCAACTTTTTCGTGATCCTCAAAAAACCCTTTTTCCGGGTCGAGCGTGAAATAATATTTTTCACTTTTACGATCATATTCCCAGTAAATCCCGCAATACAGTTCAACGACAACAAATTTCCTCATCCGCTCACCACCATCCGCGTACGAAATTTTGAGATGAGACCATACAATCTTTGTAGTCGCGGTTCTGTGTAACGACGGTTTCCCAGTCCGTTACAGTTTCTCTAAGAAACGTTAATAATGTAAAATGTATACATTACACATACTACTATGGCAAAAGCGGAAAGTGTAATGATAAAGGATCGCGGGACAAATGCCCCGGCCCCTCTGAGGGGGAAGGCACGGAAGTTAACGCATGGCGTTCCCGTTAAGGATCTCCGTGCCCCGGTGCAGGTTCTCAAGTCAACGAAACTCTGGCTCGATCAGATCATCGGAGAGAAACAGTTTAAAACGTACGATGAGGCGATCATGTTCCTGATCACGGAACGGCAAAGGCACCTCCCATCAGATTTCGGGATATTTCCTGATCTGAAAGAATACGTGTGTAACGGAGAGGATTAAGATCGTTATCGTTCTCGATACGTGGGCGTGGATCGAGTACTGGAGGGGAAACATCAGGGTTCGTGACATTATTGAGGGGCCTGAAAGCAAACTAACATCGATGGTAACTATTGCGGAACTGGAGCGACTCTATGGCGCGGATAGGGAACAGATCGATCTTATGATCGTCGGGATCCGGCTCAGGAGCCGCCTTGTCCCAGTGGACCTCGACATTGCACGGGCCGGTGGTGCGGTGCGGAGGAATATGAAGGAGGGGGGAATTGCAGACGCGATCATCTATGCGACAGCACTCATGAACCGGGCAAAGGTCCTGACGGGGGATGCACATTTCAGGGAATTATCCGAAGTCATCTTCGTAAAATCCCTCTGATTCAGACTTTTTTTAAGTGATCCGTATCATACGATTCCTCGCGCGAAAAGCGGCACATTGATGATTGTGAGTTTCGATCCTTGTCCTCCGATGAATCGCCCGAAGTGGCCGATGCCCGAAAAGTTTTTTGATTGGTTTTAAATCCCTTGTGTATATTGCGTTCAAAGTCCCTGTCCTTAAATGCCCTCTCCCGCATAAACTTTCATGGCAACGGGCGTGATTCATAGTGTACGGTATCCGGTATGACATCAATAAAAGCAAAAGTTATCTAAGTCTTTCATCCCAGACTGGACAACGGAATCCCGACAAAAACCGGTGACGAGGTCTTTGTTAAAATTATTTAAAAAAGAACCGGTCACATCACTCCGTGGAGCCTGGGGCTATGATGTAGATAGCGCAGACTTTGCAGATACCCTGCGGAAAAACCAGGAACCCAATTCCACTAATTACCAATGAGTAACTTTTATCATCTCTGCTAATTAGTAATTAGTATGACATCAAAAGAGATGTTGCGGCATCTCGTAATCCAGCAGAAAATCCAGATAGAGAAGAGTGGGGATTTTGTAAAACGCTCAATCTTCAGTCAGGTTCTCGCTGCACTGGACGATAACCGCGTGATCATCCTGGCGGGAATCAGGAGATGCGGGAAATCCACGCTCTTAAAACAGATCATGCAGACCCGGAAGGATTACTGTTACGTCAATTTCGAAGATGAGCGGCTGCTCAGTTTCCGTGCAGAAGATTTCAGCATACTCGATGAAGTCCTCATAGAAGTGTACGGGCCGGCCTGCACGTATTTCTTTGACGAGATCCAGAACGTGGAAAAGTTCGAGACATTTGTCCGTAGGCTCCAGGACAGCGGCAGGAAAGTTGTCCTCACCGGCTCCAATGCCTCCCTGCTCAGCCGGGAATTCGGCACCCGGCTTACCGGGAGATACAAACTTTTCGAAGTCTACCCGTTCTCCTTTATGGAATTTCTCCGGTTCCAGAAAACGAAGCTGAGCAAAGAAACCCTGTACATTCCGGAAGAGAAGGTGAACCTGATCAGGTTATTCGGTCGCTATGCCGAGTGCGGGGGAATGCCGGAATACTTACGGAACAATGACAGCGATTATATCCAGACCCTGTACGATAACATCCTTTACCGCGATATTATCGCACGGTATTCCCTCCGGAGACAGCGGCTTGTACGGGAACTCGTGGGAATCCTTGCCTCCACCATCACGCTTCCCTTTACGTATAATTCCTTAAAAAAAAGCCTTGGGCTGATGAACGCGATTACGGTCAAGGAATATATTTCGTATCTCAGTGGCGCATACCTGTTCTTTGAACTCCTGCGGTTTGATTATTCGGTAAAAAAACAGCTCAATTCCCCCCGCAAGATCTATATCATTGATACTGCCTTCAGTGCCATAAGCGGTTTTTCCCTTTCACCGGACAAAGGAAGGATCCTTGAAAATATTGTATTCATCGAACTCATGAGGAGAGGCGGCGAAATTTTTTACTATGCAGGGGATCGGGAATGCGATTTCATTCTCAAAGACAAAAAGAAGATCACCGGCGCGATCCAGGTCTGCTATGAATTCACAAAAGAAAACCAGGACCGGGAAACCGGAGGTCTTCTCAAGGCAATGGCTGAATTTAAGCTGACGCAGGGAATGATCCTCACGTACGATCAGGAAGATACTCTGAAATCCGATGGAAAAACCATCATCATCAAACCGGTCTGGAAGTGGCTTTTAGAAGGAGTGCCTTAAACTTTCCGGAGTAGTGTACCAAAAACCACACTAAAAAAACGTTACAGGGTTTGTGCCAGCAGGGCAAGCCACGCAGGGATGTAAAGGATCTCTTTTTCGCCAAAAATTTTTTGATCCATTAAGTCTTTTGTGTTACATAGGGTGGATCAATTTCGGATTGGCGCTCTGGATCATTTTTGAGTTGGCGAAAACAAACGGCTGCGACATCTGATTTCAATCCTAATTTAGTCCGCTTCAAACGGAACGGCCTTCTTTCGGGGTCGTTCGGGTTGTTGATTTCAATCCTGATTTAGTCCGCTTCAAACATTTATTTCAAACCAACCAACACGGCGCACTTCTACCGACTTCTACCGACTTCTACCGACGTGACCCCCCTCATCCCCGGATCCTTGGGAGACCTGCACTCCCGCACTCCCACTTCTCCGTCGGAGACCTCCTTCTTATGAAAGGAGCCTGGCTCCAATTCCGGCACAAAAGGGGCGAATTCCGGCACATACATTTCTGAAAACCTTAAAATGCGCTTCATTTGGCTGAATAAGGCATAAATCGGGCACTAAAATGTACGCTAATGGATGCTATTGGAGGGCCGATCGCCTGCTGGATGGGCTGGAGTAGGGGGAAAATGAAAAGAAGGCCCGTTTTGGGGCAAAGATCCAAAAAGTCCCTCGTCTGACACCGACGTGCATCTCAACGGTCATCCTGCCACTGGTTTTTACAAAAAACTCCCACAAATTTCTTACTAGTAAGCCAATACATTTATTTTCTTACAATCCAATCAATTTCATACCATGGATATTGTTACCCTGTCCTCAAAAGGTCAGATCGTCATTCCCGTAAAATTCCGGAAAAAGTTTTCCTTAAAAGAAGGTGACTCGCTGGTGATTGTGGAGGAAAAAGATTCCATCCGCCTCCAGCCGCTGGTCAACCTGTCAGAACTCTGGGGTGTTGACAAGCTAAAGGACACCAGACCAATGCTCAACGAAATGCGGAAGGAGTGGGATGATGATCTCGAAAACAAGGCTGCTCTTTGATACGCATGCGTTCCTCGCATTTTTCAATCGCGAGGATGGATCGGAAACCATCAGGAACCACATGGATGCGATCCAGAACGGAGACGCAGAAGGATTTGTCGCAATGATCACATTAACGGAACTTGCGTACATTTACTCCCGGAAACTGGATGCGGCCTCAGGCACTCTTCGGGTAATGCAGGTACTTCATTCAAAGCTGAACGTAATTCCGCTGAGTGCGGAGATCGCCATCCGGGCAGGGACCCTCAAGCGTTTAGGAATTTCCATTGCTGATGCCATCATCGCTGCGTCAGCTTTGTCGGTAGATGCCTCGGTTGTCACAAACGATTTACATTTCTCTGAAATGGGGTTAGAGGTAATCGGGTACCCGTAATTTTTCGTAAGGATTCCCTTCACATTCGCCCCGCATCCCCACACTCATAAAACCCACCAGCGCCAATACGTGTACTAATGGACAGCATCGACACCTACTTTCCATACAGCGAATACCGCCCGGGCCAGCGCCACATGCTCGAGGTTGCAGCGCAGGTTGCCCGGGAGGGCGGGATCGCCATGATCGATGCCCCCACCGGCAGCGGGAAGTCAAGCGTTGTTGCCTCGCTATTAGCCGAGCGAAAGAAGCGAAAGATCGTAATTGCTGTGCGGACAGTCAGCCAGCTCACCACGTTCATCCGCGAACTCGAACTGGTAAAAAAGAAACAGCCGCAGATAAAGACCGTGTACCTGGTCGGCAAGAAGAGCATGTGTCCTCTTGGCGGCGAAGGGGATATCTACCGCAAATGCGAAGGGGTCAAGGCATTCTCTTCCTCCCTCATGCGGGATCGTGCAGATAAAGGAGCACTCGTTCCGTCAAAAGACGCGTTCATCATCCAGCAGATCCGTCGCATGGACAAGGAACATCCGCTACTCTGCCCGTATTTTATCGCGAGCAAAATGTTTGTGCCCGCTGAGACTATGGGGGTCAAGATGGTCGCCTCAACCGAACTCCGGGCAAAAGCCGACCGGGTGATCGCACACTCTGTGCCCCCACGGGAACTCACGGAATTCTCCGGTGCCTGCTGCCCGTACGAGCTGATGATGCAGGCAGCCCGGAATACCGATGTGGTGATCCTCAACTACCATCACCTCTTTAACCGCGACATCCGCGAGCAGCTCTATGCCAATCTGGGTGTCGAACCGCAGGATGTCCTGCTGCTTATCGACGAAGCGCATAACTGCGGCGATGTGATCACCGGCATCGAGAGCGTGACTTTGGAGGAGCGCGACCTCGAACAGGCATCCCGCGAACTCTCAGGTATGCGAAAAAGGCACAAGGGAGCAGAGGCGGTCCAGCATGTGCTGCCCCGGCTCACAGAATTCATTCGGGGTCTTACAAATTCTGTTGAAGCCGAAGACTGGTTTGATCCGGCAATCTTTGACCGGATGATTGTCCGGGAATCCCTGTATAAAGAGATGGACGAGATCGTCGATGACCTGATGGGCCTTTCAGAAACGATGCGGGAAAAGAACATAAAAGAAGGGGTATTCCGGGAAACCGCAATCGAACGGCTGACAGAATTTTTAGTACGGCTCTCTCATTCCTCAACAGACCCTGCCTATCTTACAGTGTACCGTAGAACTGAAACCGGGATCACTTTAGAAGTGCGCAACATCGATCCGGCAGCCTCGCTCTCGGAAGTCTGCGGATCACATTCCTGCTGTGTCCTGATTTCGGGTACACTATCTCCGGTTGAGAGTTTCTGCCACTACTATTTCGGTGACGCGAAGGTGACTACGCTCTCGCTTCCCAATGCCTTTCCAAAAGAGAACCGGCTGATCGCGTGCGCAAATGACATCACAACTGCATTTTCCATGCGGCAGAACAAGGACAATACCAACCGGGTCTGTGACTACATCAAAGCCTTCAGTGCGCTCAAGGGAAACCGGGCCTGCTATTTTCCCAGTTACCAGATCCTGGAATCATATGCGAGCCTCACCGTGCCACACATGCGGGGTAAGAAGACCTACATCGAACCCCGCGATGCCGCAAATGCCAGTGCCGCCTTAAATGAATTCCTCTCATTGCCCACACGCGGCGAATCCGGAGTAATGTTTGCTGTCTGCGGCGGGAAATGGAGCGAGGGGCTCGACTACCGGGGTGAGATGCTGAACGGTGCGATGGTGATCGGTCTCCCGCTTGCCCCGTTCAACCGGGTCAGGAAGATGACAATAGAATATTTCCGGCACAAGTTTGGTGAAGAAGGAGAGTTCATCTGCTATACCCTGCCAGCAGTCAACCGCTCCCTGCAGGCACTGGGAAGGGTACTTCGCACACCTGAAGATCGCGGTGTGCTGGTGCTGGGCGAAAAACGGTTTTTGGAAAGAAGAGTACGAAACGCACTACCCGGCTGGATCAAAGAAGAGATGATCGAATGTGATGTCACGCGGTTCCGTGAGCTGATCGGGAAATGGAGATCGTAAGCGGTTCGTGCCGGTTCGGGCTCTGGTATGTCCATGTCTGGTGGAACGATACCGCAGTGCAGCGGTTGCGTTTTTCAACAACCGGACTTGCCGGAGAAGTCCCCCCGCTCATCAGGAAATACTGTGCGGGACAACCGGTCGATTGTTCCACCCTTGACAGCTTTGCACTCCATGAAGAGTCCATGTACAGCCGGATTTACCGGGCTGTGCGGGACGTGACCTACGGGACAACTGCAACCTATGGTGAGATTGCAGAAAAGGTTGGCACTTCGCCAAGAGTAGTGGGTCAGGCAATGGCCCGTAACCCGACACCGCTGGTCATCCCCTGCCACCGTATTGTAGCAGCGCATGGCATTGGAGGTTTCTCACCATCCGTTGAGATCAAGGAAGCCCTGCTGGCAATGGAGAAGAAAGGCGTGCACAAGTTACTATTGGGACAAAATTAAAAGTAATTGATAAGGAGCAATTACCACATACGGAGAGCCGGTCTTTGAGGTCAGCAGTTATCCTTGTAGGGGGAGAGGCGAGACGCGCCAACGGGCAGGAGAAGTATTTTTTTAAATACGAGGGAAAGACCTTTATCGATCGGTTGATTGAATCTCTTACGCTGGTGGTTGACGAGATCATTCTTGTTGCCCGTGACCCCGAGCAATGCAAACGTTTCAGCGCGATCACGGGGGTCCGGTGCATAACAGACATCCGTCCGGGAACAGGACCCATCGGAGGACTCCATGCCGGAACACTTGCAGCACGCGGGGAGGTGATTTTTGTATCCGCATGCGATATGCCGTGTGTGGATCCACAGGTGATCGCCCACCTGTTCAACCGGATTGATAATTATGACGCTGCCATTCCCAGCTGGAACTCAGAGATGCTCGAACCCCTGCACGCAGTGTACCGGAGAACCGCACTGATCGGGTACCTGGAAGACCACGCTTCCCTCTCCCTGCGTACCATGGTCAGAGGGTTGAACACACTCTATGTGCCAATAGATGAAATACGGGCCATTGATCACGAACTCAAAACATTTACCAATATTAACAAAATTGAAGATCTCGAACGGATTAATCGCGTCCGGAAATAAGATCGGTGGTGCTGTTTTTTATCGAAAAAAGATGACTGTTTCTCAGGGACTAACAGCGGAAAAATTCAAATCTTCTTTTTCCTGCCGCTTGCATCCCGCATGTAATTTCCAAACTCACTTTTTATGAGTTTATCCCCCGAAAAGACCGGGCCGTCCCGGCATACCCTGAGCCCGGATGGATCCACACAGCACGAACCACAGACGCCGACTCCGCACTTCATGTACCTGTGCAGGGAGAACTCAGTTTTATGTGCAATTCCTTTCTCATCAACTTTCGAAAGCACAGAACGCATCATCACTTCCGGGCCGCAGACGGCTATCCGGTCGTACAAACCAAGATTGAGATCATCCATGAGTGCAGTCACAAACCCTTTCAGCCCGAGCGAGCCGTCATCGGTTGCGATCAAGACATCAGTGCATTCATCCAGCTGATCGACAAAGAGCAGTTCAGTCTCGTTCCTTGCGCCAAGAAGCATAGTCATGACACAATCAGACCGGGCAAGCGGGAGAAGAGGGGCAGCACCGACACCCCCGCCAATTGCCAGCATCTTCTCTCCCTTGGTAAACCCGTTTCCGTACGGACCGCGTATCCCCAGTTTTGCACCTGGGCCAAGATCGAAAAGTGCACTCGTTGCATCACCAACTTTCTGAACCGTGATGCTGTTCTCAGATGACAAGGCCATCGGTATCTCGTCAACGCCCGGCACCCAGACCATCACGAACTGACCGGGAGCATGGACAAAGGATTCCTCGAATATGAAGGTCCGGATAGCTGGTGTTTCCTTTTTAACACGGGCGATCGTGACCGGCACAGGAACCTGTTCTTTCCGGTCACTCATGGGCACACCCCACAATCTCTTCTGCGGAAATCCCGTTCTTTGAATACAATTCCTTTGCGATCGTCTCAAAGACATTCACATCATTATGAACCGCACTTCCGATCTCAACAGCCCGGGCTCCTGCCATCATCATCTCGATCACGTTGTCAGCAGTCGCAATGCCCCCGCACCCGATGATGGGAATTTTACAGGAAGCATAGAGTTCGTACACGCACCTGACTGCGACAGGAAAGATTGCGGTGCCGGAAAGCCCGCCGAACCGGTTCCCCAGTACCGGGCGCTTAAGGCCGGTCGAGATGCGCATCGCTTTTAAGGTATTGATAGCAACGATCGCACTAGCCCCGCCTCGTTCCGCAGCCCTTCCAATCGCAGTGATGTCGGTTACATTCGGAGTGAGTTTCACCCATGTCGGGACTCCGGTCCGGCTCACGGCGCGGGTGCAGGCTTCCACAAGCGCCGGGTCGCTTCCAATAGCAGCACCATATCCCTCGGCATGCGGGCAGGAGAGATTCAGTTCAAACCCGGATACTTTTCCGGAGAACCAGCCGGCAACGGTTGCAAACTCCTCAGGATTTCCTCCAAAGATGCTGGCAACAACCGGTTGTTTTGCAAGGATCCCCAGTTCTTCGATAAAATCCTGCGACGGGTTGGGAAGACCCATTGCATTCAGGAGCCCGTCTTCCAGTACAACGAGGCAGGGTCCCGCATGACCTTCCTTGGGGACAGGGCCGATTGATTTGGTCACAACCCCACCAGCTCCTAAAGAGAGCATCCGCGCAAGCGATGTGCCGGTCGTTCCAAGTACTCCGGCAGCGAGTAGGAGGTGATTGTTGAAGGTAACCCCCCCCACATTTACCGGTCCGGGTTTTAACGATACCATCCATCAGGAAATGGTTGTTAATTTAATATTAGCATACCCATATTGTTACCAGATGGCGCGCCTTGCAGTTGTGGGAGTTGGCAGGATTGGTGGCGAAGTTGCATATCTCGCATCCTCCATGGGGATTGCTGACGATCTTGTCCTGTATGACAGTGCACCTGAACTGCTCAAAGCGCAGGTTCTTGATCTTCAGCACACAGGACTTGCAACCGATATAACCACCGATAAAAAAGCAATTCGTGATGCGGATGTCTGCATCTTTTCTGCGGGACTGCCCCGCAATCCCTCAGTAAAAACACGCGCTGACCTGCTCAAAGTAAATTCTGCCGCAGTCAACGAATGCGCTGACCTGCTCAAAGGGTTCAATGGTATTGTGATCACTGTGACAAACCCCATGGATGCCAACAACTTCCTGCTCTGCGCCCGTACTGGAATACCAAGGGAACGGTGCATAGGATTTGGGGGCCAGCTTGACAGCGCACGGTTCGCTCTCGCCCTCAGTAACCGTGGAATCACCGGGTTTTCCTTTGTGTTAGGAGAGCATGGCGAGCACCAGGTGCCCGTATTCTCTACGCTCTCACGCGAGATCCCTATACCCGTACGGGAAGAGATCCTCGCTGAACTGCGGGGTGCAAGTATGGACGTGATCAAAGGCAAGGGTGGGACTGTCTTTGGCCCGGCCCTGCATATCGTTAACCTCGCCCGCATGGTGCTGTCGGATGCCCGCGAACTGGTGATCTGCTCATCGGTGCTTGAAGGGGAATATGGGATTTCCGGCTGTTCTCTTGGTGTGCCGGTCAGGATCGGAAAAGACGGGATATTGTCAATCGAGGAATGGCCACTCGACAGCTGGGAACAGGAGAAAATGAACAAGGCAGGAACATTTGTTACAGAACTCTGCCGGAAGGCGATCTCCTGATATGGCATCAGAGACCCTGCGCGCCGATACCTGCATGAACGCCACGTGCACACTCGATCATTTTTCCGACATCCGCCTTGCGATCAATCAGGTCGAGTACAGCCGGGCACCGGACGGTCCGATCATCCACATCTTCGGGCGCAATGCACAGGGAAAAGCAATCCGGCTCGATGTGACCGGGTTCAGACCGTATTTTTACATACCCGCAGATCAGGTCACAGGAACTGCACCTCCACTACAGGCCACTTTAGAGGACGGGACCGAATTCCGCTCAATCCGGAATGAGCCGCTGCGCAGGATGTATGTCCAGCAACCGGGCGATGTGCGGGTTGTGCGCGAACCATATCGTCACTTTGAGGCAGATATCCCGTTTGCCACCCGGTTTATGATCGACTGTGGATTGACCGGAGGGGTATCAGCCCCCGCAACAACTGCCGATTACCACGATCTTTCTCCCGCAAAGGTGGATGCACCGGCCCGTTCCTGTATTATCGATATCGAATGCGAAGACGAGCGGGGATTTCCTGATCCCCAGCGGGATGCGATCATCTGCATCACATGCTACGACTCGTTTGACAACGACTATACCACGTTCCTTTTCCGGGACGGAGGCGAGTCCCCAGAAATTACTGATAAAGAGGCAGAGGGTGGGCTTGCCAACGGGTGTTTCTGTAAAGACACTCACACGATCTCTACCTACACCGATGAAGTCTCGATGCTCCGGGCGTTCTCTGCGTATATCGTTTCCCGGGATCCTGATGTGCTATCCGGCTGGAACTTTGTGGAGTTCGATATGCCTTATATTGCCGGCAGGATGGAGAAACTTGGGCTCTCGGCCACCCATCTCGCCCGCCTGCCGGGCCAGACTGAGAGAAACGCCCTGAGAGGGCGGGCGCTTTTCGATCTCCTGATGGGATACAAGAAGATGCACCTCACCCAGAAGGAATCGTACCGGCTCGATGCAGTTGCTCTTGATGAAGTCGGCGAGCACAAGGTACGTTATACTGGCACCATCTCGGATCTCTGGAGAGATCAGCCTGCCATTCTTGTAGAGTACAACTTCAAGGATGTGGAACTCTGCGTTGCTATCAATAAGAAGAACAATATCATCGAGTTCTACCGCGAGATCGCCCGCTATGTCGGCTGCCCTCTCGACAGGACGCTGAACTCATCGAGCGTGATCGATGTCTACATCTTAAGAAAAGCATCCGGAAAATACGTTCTCCCCTCCAAAGGGTTTGCCAATGCAGAGGAGTTCGAGGGGGCGACCGTTTTCGAGCCGAGCAGGGGGGTGCGGGAGAACGTAGTTGTGCTCGATTTAAAATCGCTCTACCCTATGGCGATGATGACGATCAACGCGTCCATGGAGACAAAAGATCCCGCAGGCGAACTGGTGGCACCCAACGGGATCAGGTTCAAAAAGCAGCCGGACGGGCTGACAAGGAGCATCATATCCGAACTGTTGAAAGAGCGCGATGATAAAAAGGCGCTGCGCAACAAGTATGAATTCGGATCCCCGAATTACGTGCTCTACGACATGCAGCAGAACGTGCTCAAGGTGATCATGAACACGTACTACGGTGTCTCCGGCTATAACCGTTTCCGGCTTTTCGATCGCGAGATCGGGTCAGCAGTTACGTCAGTGGGCAGGGCCATCATCGAGCACACCCGGCGCGTGATCGAACAGCAGGGCTACACCGGTATCTATGGCGACACAGATTCGTGCATGGTGCATCTCCCACCGGGGCTTGACCGGGACGCGACCATTGCATCAGCCCGGGCAATCGAGAAACGTCTCAATGAGAGTTACCAGGAATTTGCCCATAAGGAACTGAATGCCGATGTCCACTACTTCTCAATCAAGTTTGAGAAGATCTATGAACGGTTCTTCCAGGCCGGTAAAAAGAAGAGGTATGCAGGGCACCTCGTCTGGAAAGAGGGAAAAGATGTCGATGAGGTGGACATTGTGGGCTTTGAGATCAAAAGAAGCGATACACCGCAGATCACCAAAGTCGTGCAGCAACGGGTGATGGAGATGATCCTTAAAGGAGAAGAATATGCAGGGATCAAGTCTTTCCTCTCTGAAGTGATCAAAAAGTACCGGGCGGGAAAATATACCCTTGACGAGATCGGCATTCCCGGCGGTATCGGCAAATCCCTTGATGATTACGGAACCGATGAAGTACAGGTGCGGGGGGCAAAATATGCCAACCAGTATCTCCATACTGAGTTTGGCAAAGGAAGCAAGCCAAAACGGATCTACATTAAGACCGTGACTTCGAAATACCCAAAAACGGATGTGCTCTGCTTCGAGTACGGGGATCAGGTGCCTCCCGAATTTGTCGTTGATCTGGAACTGATGCTGGACAAGACCATCGAGCAACCCATTTCAAGGATTATTGAGGCGCTCGGCTGGAGCTGGGATGATGTCGATCCCTCGCGGACAACCCTTGCGCAGTGGGGAATCGGCTGATAATTTTTTTTTAATAACACACTGCTGATTGTGAATAATTTAAAAAATATAGCGGGTCAAAGTCCGGCCGGAGCGTACAACCTTTCAAGTCCAAATCTCTCATCAACTAAAATTTCCGGTTCAAATCCCCATAGCAGCACTTCAACACTCATGGTATGAGGCCTGTTTTCACCGCACCTTAACTTTCATCATAACAATCAGCAGATTCATTTCTCAAATTCTCTATAGTCTCAATCCAATCCGAAACACCTTCTAGATAATTTGTAACCCACAAGGCATTTTCTGAAAAATGATTCATATCAACAGTATATTTTTCAGCGTCTTGTTCAGCGTCCGGTGGATATCTGTAGGCAAATGATAGCGGGTCTTTTTCATAAATCTCACTAATTACTCTTCCAATATTTTTAAAATTAGTTAGATTTTCATTATGACATTCGAAATCCTCTGGTTCTGATTCATCACCACTTGAAAATTTTATTAACAAGCTTTCGCAATTGTTCCAAAGGGGCTTAATTTCGTGACCATTTTTACCCCCGCGCTTTTTTAGTTCTTTTAAATCTATTTTCTTTGAATTTAGATATAATTCTAGTTCAATAATTAATTCTTTCAATTTAATTTCCAAGTACTGACGAAATACGTATAATACAGGATAATAACAATCTGACGTGCAAAGACCCGTATTCGCTTCTTTTAACAATACATCAACAGCCCATCTCCATCCAAATGAATAAAATCTCCAAGGTGGAATTCCATCAAAATCATTTAAGCCACGGCTTTTTTTGGATAACGTAGTTCCTCTAAACAAAGAAGTCGCGTTTGGTGTCAGAGTGGAATCAGGGTTCATATAAACT
>JAURZP010000011.1 GCA_030653335.1 Methanoregula sp.
GATATGTGCGCTTGTGATTATCAGTAGCAGGTGGAGAAATTGCCAGAGGAACAGGGGCTGCATTTGGAGCGGATGGTTTTATCGACTCATCAGCAGGAGACTGCGGGGTTATTCCATCCGCAGAGCTGACGTTTTTGTTAACTTCTGCCAATATCTCTTCAAGAGTCTTATCGATTGACTCTGACTTTGATTTGGCATCAATATTTTTCCCGTCTGGAGTTGTTGCTGAAGTCATCATCAGGGGAATAACCGGTAAAGGAGTTGTTACCGTGCGGACTGCATCTGCCCATGCCTGTGCTGCATCCGTAATTGCCGGGTTTTCTTCGGTCACACTTGCAATAACCGGGGGGGGAGATGCTTGTGCAGCATCCGTAATTGCCGGGTTTTCTTCGGTCACACTTTCAATAACCTGAGGGGTAGATTCCTGTGCTGCATCCGTAATTGCCGGGTTTTCTTCGGTCACACTTGCAATAACCGAAGGGGTAGATTCCTGTGATGCATCCGTAATTGTCGGGTTTTCTTCGGTCACGGTTA
The DNA here is from genome assembly GCA_030653335.1 of Methanoregula sp. Taxonomy (GTDB): domain Archaea; phylum Halobacteriota; class Methanomicrobia; order Methanomicrobiales; family Methanospirillaceae; genus Methanoregula. The sequence continues at coordinate 535 of JAURZP010000011.1, forward strand.
CAATAACCGGAGGGGGAGATGCCTGTTCAGCATCCGTAATTGCCGGATTTTTTTCAGTCACAGTTGCAATAACCGGAGGGGGAGATGCAGGTTCTTCTTTATCTGGCATCTCCTTTTTCTCCGGTTCCGGGGGAAGGAGCCAGGGGGAGTCAAATGGTTCAACCATTTCAACATTTTTTAATGGCGCAGGTTCATCAGCCCCGGCAAGTATTCCACCACCCACTGGAGATTTCAGAGGCACTGGTGTTATAACCGGTCCGGTCTTCAACGGATAGGCTTCCATTACGGGTTTCCTTGGGCTGAAAGTCTCAATCATGTATGTGGCTGACATCCGCGGTTCGATGGTCTTTACCGGATCATAGGGAAGAGTGCCTGACGAAAGTGCCCCGTTGCGGGCTTCGGCTGCATGGATATTAAGTGTTGCTGCCCACTCATTGCATTCCTTTGTTCTCGGTTTGCCTTTTTGCCGTACGAAGATGAAGTCCATTGGTTGCGGGGCACCAGACCCGGAGGGATCCATGTGAGAAAGGGTGAAAACCGGATCCCCTTTCACGTCCATTCCGGCCACAACAGTGATGATAGAATCAAGAGGAATTGTCCGTAGATGGAAAGGATTGACAGAATTGTCTATTAGTATGAGACGCCGGCTTGTAAGCATCAGGTCAAGAGACATGCCGTTAATGCGAATGTTTTGCGTGGACAGGATAAGAGATTCGTCTTTGGATAAGTACGGGTCGCTCATGATTCCTCAGCAGGTTAGTATACTTGTGCGCTGTCCGGGGCAATATGCTTTTTAGCTGGTGCAGTCAGAAACCATTTATAAGAGCATATGAGTCGGCAAAAAAAGAGGGCGTGATTTAGTTGCGCATTTCGTCCCTGAATGCCTGAGTATCAATCTTCCAGTCAGACAGCAGGCCAAAAAAAATCTCTTTGCTGCTGGTTTTTTCTTTGCTGCCCAGGCTGTTTTTCCATTGCCGGCAGGAGAACAATCCGTAGAGCTGGCAATAACAACATCTGACGTTTATATAAGTCCACCAATTATTATTGTATACTCCCGTCCTTTGCACTTTGTCACATAGGAGAGCGTTCCCCCCGCCCGATCACAGAGTCGCTTAAGAAAGCCCGCACATGTTTTCATTGTATCCGAAGCAGTGCAGCCGGTTCCACTGAGAGTGATGACTGCGTTGTTGTCATCTCGCTTTATCTGCATGGTGATCGAATCAGCGCCGGTACCCACAAGATCTTCGAAGATATAGGTGACCAGATCCGTAAGATCATCGTGATCGACAGCTGCTACAAGGTGTTTCTCTGCTGATGAGAATGAAAATTCAATACCTGAAAGAAGTGGCTGCATACCGATGCGTCTCAGGAGCAGACGGGTGAAGGTTGAATCATCGTCATCGGAAGAGAGAAGATCGTCATCGGAACAGGAAGGGACAGAGAGCCCTGTCACGAGTGCTTCAAGGTGCCGGACAAGGTCATATTCAGCCAGTTCTCTGGGGGGACAAAATCCGCGGAGCATGGTGGTGTAATCCGAAAGCAACCGTGCCGCACGCCTCGCAAGTGCCGGGTCGATGATGTGCGCAAGCTCCGCCCCGTCAAACGACCGTTCGAGTTTTGCAATCACCTGCCCTGCCTTGAGGGCCAGATGGATCGAAACGCCACTTCTCTTATGGTGCTCATCGGCAAAAGAACGGAACGCTTCGAGCAGTTCGTCTATTATATCTCCCTTGATCAGGTGACTGACTTCTGCTGCCACATCCTCTTCACCGAGCTCCTCCATCACATACGAGACATAGTAAAGTCGTCCTGCCATGACAGTGAAGAGCTCGTTGACCTGTTCCATGCAATCCTCAGCAAAGGCTGCGGTCTCGATCGCGCGCTCATGGTTCAGCTCTGCAATATTTTCAAGCGCCAGTGCATCGGTCCGGATTGCAGCAAACGTCCTCCCGGTATCGGCAGCGGTGATCACCCGCCCGTGGCCCGGCAGGACAAAATCGATCCCGCCGTCTGCGATGATAGCTTCAATACCCTCAAGAGAACGGATGAGGGCTGACTGGTCCCATCCACATATGCCAGCGATACCCGGGTTTGCGGCAAAGAGTACATCGCCAATACATAACAGCC
>JAURZP010000022.1 GCA_030653335.1 Methanoregula sp.
TGGAAGACTGGAGCACGGTTGGTATCGATTGCGTTGCGATGAACGTCAACGATCTCTACGTCATGAACGTTGAGCCCATTGCATTCGTGGATTATATTGCAACTGACAAACTCTCGATCGAGAAGATGGCCCAGATCGGTATCGGGCTCAATGAGGGAGCGAAGCTGGCAAACATCGACATCGTTGGAGGGGAGACTGCCTCGCTCCGTGGTCTGGTCAACGGTCTTGACCTTGCCGGCACCTGTCTTGGGATGCAGAAGAAGGACAAAATAATATCAGGTGAAAAAATCCGGCCCGGTGATGTGATCATGGGTATCCAGTCAACCGGCGTCCACAGCAACGGGCTATCGCTCGCCCGCAGTGTGGTGGAAAAGCATGCCGGTTATGACAAGAAGATGAAGAATGGCAGGACTTTTGGAGAAGAGCTGCTCATCCCCACCCGGATCTACCACGAGAGCCTGAAGGTTACAGCCGCCTGTAGCGTGCATGGCATGTGCCATGTTACCGGTGGAGGACTGCTCAACTTCAACCGGCTCAGCGATTATGGATTCAGGTTCGATAACCCAATCACCCCCCCACAGATCTTTTCGTGGATACAAAAAGCCGGAGACATCAGTGCAGCCGAGATGTATCGCACGTTTAACATGGGCATGGGATTTGCCTATGTACTGCCAAAAAAGAGTGTTGCCTGTGTGCAGAAGATGGTAAAAGGCGCACAGGTTGTCGGTGAGGTTGTCAAAGAGCCCGGTGCATGGCTGGGCGATCTGGAGATCGTTTAGAGGCCCCATAAAAAATAAAACGTTTTCTTTTTTTGGTTTTATCCTCTAAAAAGCAGGAAAATGGTTCAGCCGTACGGCTCCGGCTCAACCGTGTACGTGCTCTTCTCTGCGCGTTCAGATACAATCGCACTGTTACCTGTTGGATCTTCAAGAATGATGGTAACCGGCAGTTCCCCGCACTTTACTTTAGCGATCTTTTCCAGCAGCAGGCGGGCGTTCTCCCGTTCTTCTGCATTTCCGTCGATTATTGCCGATCCAATGGCCTGCACGATGCGGTCCAGCACTCCCTCAATATTTGACACAAAACCCTGGCAGGTTGGGCCGGGATCGATCCGCACCCCGAGTTCCGGAATCTCGATTGCGGCGCTCATGCTCCGCATCACCCGGACTGCGAGATCCTCTTCTTTGGCAGTCCGGTACACGTACCGCACCGGCTCACCGTGTTTGAGCATCTGGGTATCTACGAACTTGTACCCGCACGAAGGGCAGATCGCAGAAATGATGAGAATATCAGAAAAATAGGGAATATTTTCTGTGGTATACAGGTATTCTATGTTGGTATTGCACGTTGGGCACGGACCCGGAACGACTGTACGCACCGTTATGCCCCGCCGATCTTATCGCGTGAAATCTTCACGGACATCGGTGTGAGTACAACATAGCGCTGGTCGCCAAGACCAATGATATCGCCATTGACATCTTTTGCCACTTCTTTTAAATCCTTTAATACACGCTCGTACGAGATCTTGTCCATCTTGAGCCGGGAGATGTCAACGATGACGATGTTGCCGCTGTACACCTCATCCTTGATCCGGGGGGTATCTTTCAAATCGGTGATGGTGGCGATTTTTACCAGTAGTGCGGGGGATCCGGCACCATGTTCTTCATAGGAAGCCAGATCGAGTTCCATATA
>JAURZP010000044.1 GCA_030653335.1 Methanoregula sp.
TATATCCGGCTCATCCGCTATTACGGATATCTCGCATCATGGAAGGCAGACTATCACCCGGGAGTCCCTGAAGGTGATGCCCGGGTATTTGTCACGGGTCCGGGAAAAATACTCTCCCGGCAATATTTCCATGATATTATCGCCCGGGCAGCTCAGGCAGCGGGCCTCAAAGATGTGTTCCCCTACATCATCAGGCATAGCCGGATAACTGCAATGGTCACCCAGAAGATCCCGGAATCCGTAATTAAATTGCAGGCGTGGGGCAACATCGCCACACCCATGATGGCAACCTATACCCATCTGTCCAATGACCAGATGGATGATGTTTTGTTAGAGACTGCCGGGGTTAAGCGGGTAGGACGACCCAAGGGTCCGAGCATGAAGCCGGTTCAATGCCAGGACTGTTCTGTAATTAACGTACCGGGGGCTCAATTCTGTTACAAGTGCGGGCGCTCCTTGACCGGCGATAGTTTGACCAAGATGGAACGGATGAAACGGGATGTCTATGAAAATCCCGATGAACTCATTGCATTCCTGCAGGACCTCAAGAAGGAGCGGGAAGGTAAGGGTCCATAATTTTTTCCCTCTGACTCCATCATCAGAACGTTCATCGGCTCCGACCGCGACACTACCTTATCATGCCTAATGCCCGGGAGTTGTCCCACAGGGTAGTTGAACTCGCCGAATCCGGTCAATTCGACAAGGCACTCGATCTCGTGAATAAGGGAATTAAAGTCGATGGCAACAACGCGAATGTGTGGTACAACAAGGGCATAATTCTTTTCAAAATGTGCAGATACCAGGATGCCCTCAATGCATTGGTCGTGTCACAAGATCGGCTAGTGCGACGAGAAGTTATATCATGGATTGCGGTGCAAATCCGCCATTCTATCCATACAGAATGTCCCTACCACGATGTGCATGTCTGGCAACGGATTTGTTCAAAGCTCGTGGGACAATGCGAAATAAAGCCGAACCTGCCGGTGTAAAATTGTTAGGGAAAGGACACATGGAGAACCGAAAGGTGAAGTTCCGTTTAGGGGTCGTGACGTGTAACATGCGAAAACAGGTTGAATTACGCATGAGCCAAAATGGCACCGAAGCCCGGTTATGACATTCTAGCTGTGTCATAACGGATGGACACATGGGTTTCCGGCCTATAGGAGCCTCCTAAATGTCCAAAATTATCCATGATATAAAACTCGGTAAACCATCGGTGCGCCAATGAGATTGGTAGGGACTTCGCAAGAAGAACCGATAACACCGGTGGCAGAGGAAGTGGCAAAAAGCGAATGGGTGCTTGTAATGAGCATCATAAGGGTTATGCCCCAATGCGAGAGCATGCAGACTTGCCACAGGTCACGAAAGCAACAGAGGTTGTTTATTATGAATGTAAGTCTACCAGAGATGACACCTGTCACGGAACTTACTGACAAAGAAATCGCCCATCAATGGGAAACCATCGACTGGAACAAAGCGAAAGAAATTGTCAATAACCTACAGTCTCGAATTGCAAGAGCAGCCAAGGACAGAAATTGGAATAAAGTGAGCAAACTCTCCAGACTCCTGACACGTTCATTTTACGCCAGAGTTCTTGCAGTCCGTAAAGTCTCGGAAAACAAGGGGAGTAAAACCCCCGGGATAGACGGAGTAATCTGGCAATCCCCAGCAGACAAGATGCGGGCTGCCCTGCAACTCACAAACAAAGGATATCACGCGAAGCCTCTCACGCGGAAGTACATCCGGAAGAAAAACGGTAAACTCCGCCCGCTGAGTATCCCCACTCTGTACGACAGAGCAATGCAAACATTGCATGCTCTGGCATTAAGTCCAGTAGAGTCAGCCACAAGTGATAAGACTTCATTCGGATTCAAGCCTTACCGTTCGACAAAAGATGCATTCGCCTACCTTCACACTTGCATAAGCAAGAAGAATGCTCCCCTATGGGTTGTCGAAGGTGACATCAAAGCGTGCTTCGATGAAATCAATCACGATTGGATTCTAAAAAACGTCCCAATGAACAAAAGAGTCCTCAAAGAGTTCCTGAAGTCCGGATACGTTGAAAACTACCACCTGTTTCCTACCGAAAAAGGCACTCCGCAAGGAGGGACGATTTCTCCAATAATTGCGAATATGGTCTTAAACGGTCTGGAAAACGCCATTGGGAGGAGATTCTACTCCAGAGCAGACGGTACTATCGACAAACACCACAGAAATAAGCACAGGATACACTACGTTCGCTATGCCGATGACTTCGTGATAACTGTCGATTCACCGGAAACTGCACAGGATATCCTCACCCTCGTTAAAGCGTTTTTAGAACCTCGTGGATTAACACTATCCGGGGAGAAAACTCTTGTGACGCATATCTCAGATGGGTTCACGTTTCTTGGATGGAACTTTAGAAAATATAATGGGAAACTCCTCCCAAAACCATCGAAGGACTCGCAGCAGGATGTAGTGACGAAAATTCACGACGTCCTTCACAAGGCAAAGGCATGGAATCAGGATATACTGATACGAATACTCAACCCGATTATCAAAGGTTGGGCGCAGTATCATAATCATGCAGTCTCATCTGCTGTATTCAGCAAATTGGACAGCATTGTCTACAACATGCTTGTAACTTGGGCGAGAAGAAGGCATCCAAATAAAGATATGAACTGGATCATGACAAAATACTGGCACAAGGTTGGGAGCAGGAATTATGTATTCTCAACGGAAACCCAAACATTAGAGAACTTCTCAAACACAAAAATCGTCAGACACAGACTGGCTAAAATCGACAAAAATCCATACATCGACAGAGATTACTTCGAACAATGGAGAGTCATGGAATATTATCGGAAGAAACGCATCACTAAATCCTCATCTGTTCTTAAATGACACCCGAAAGGGTAGAAGTGGCTCGAGCCGGATGATGCGAAAGTATCAAGTCCGGTTCCTAGAAGACGGGGCGGGAGTAATCCCGCCCTGTTATTCGACAGATCTCACTGGCTGCAAAAATACCTGAGTGTTGTATGATATCAATCTTATCGAAAATGGATTACGGTAAACCCAACAATAAAACCGGTCAATGAACCGCCGCGGGGGCGTCCCTTCGGGGGCGGCGGTAGCATCAAATTAATCGGGATGAGTTACAAAGTTCTCACTACTCGTGCCATCATTACCCATTATTCGACAGATTTCAAAATTTTTCAATATCTATCGAGAGCTGAACAGTCATCTTTGAGACATAGTGTTGTCCCATCTTTTCATTACGAAATGCCCGGTACTGCCATGGACTTGTATATCGTATGAGGATTAATCTCAAAATCGCTTCCAGTCCTCTGGTAGTCCATCGCATCCATTTGTGCTTCACACGTTTCGAGATCTCACCCATGAGTCGTTCAATCAT
>JAURZP010000045.1 GCA_030653335.1 Methanoregula sp.
TATATCCGATAAAAAACAGTTACAGGAAAAGATCCTGCAGGCAAAGATCGAGTGGGAACGCACCTTTGAAGCAGTTCCTGATATGATCGCGATAATCGGGCGGGATTTTCGTATTATCCGTATGAATAAGGCAATGGCCGACCGGTTGGGAGTGCAACCGGAAGATGCCGTGGGAAAAGCGTGTTACGAGCTGGTTCACCACAGCACAAACCCACCCGGTTTATGTCCGCACAGCAGCCTGCTTGGCGATGGGAAGGAACATGCACAGGAGATTCATGAAGAGCACATGAATGCAGATTTTCTTGTAACCGCTTCACCTCTCCATGATGAAGCGGGCAATATTATGGGCAGTGTCCATGTGATGCGGGATATCACCGAACTCAAACATGTGGAAAATTCGCTGCGCCTTGCAAACAATAAACTGACCATGCTCTCTTCCATAACAAGGCACGATATCTTAAACAAACTCACCGGGCTGAAAATGTACCTGGAGCTCTCAAAAGAGAGCGTGAAAGACCCGGTCTTCCTTGAATATATCGCAAAGGAGATCGATGCCGCAGGAGCAATTGAGCGGCAGATTGAATTCACGCGATTTTATGAGAGTATTGGGGTGAATGCCCCGCAATGGCAGGATGTGACTGAGCAGATATGTTCTGCTGCATCGCAACTCAATCTTGAAGAGATCACCTTCGACATCCTGATACCCCCTGTCCAGGTATATGCAGATGCGCTCATCGAAAAAGTGTTCTATAACCTGATTGAAAATTCACTTCGCCATGGGGGTGGGGTCACCCGTATGTCGTTCTCCTTTGAAGAAGAGCAAAATGGTGCAGTGATCAAGTACCGGGATGATGGAGAAGGCATTTCCCTTGAATTTAAAGAGAAATTGTTCCGTCGCGGTTTTGGCAAACATACCGGTCTTGGTCTTTTCCTTTCCAGAGAAATTCTCTCCATCACCGGAATCACAATAACAGAAAATGGTGAACCGAAAAAAGGCGTTTATTTTGAGATCCGTGTGCCAAAAGGCAGTTACCGGATCAGCTCAACAAAACCCGTATAACGCTTTTTTTTTAAATTGCTGTTAATTAAAAAAAGACCAAGTGAGATGATGGATTATGGCGGGCAGTACAACCGATCAGAAAAACGTAACACTCCTCCTCGCTATGCAAAAAAGCGAGATCACTGAACACCGGATCTACACAAAGATTGCTGCAACAACAAAAGATCCACATAACCGGGAAGTGCTGACAAAGATCGCTGGTGAAGAGCTCACTCACTATGGGATCTGGAAACGGTACACAAAACAAGACATTGCACCCGATATGCTGCGGGTCTGGTTCTATTACTTAATCGCACGACTGCTGGGAATCACGTTTGCCATAAAACTGATGGAGGGTGTTGAGAAGCGGGCGCAGTCAGCTGATCTGGCGATTCCTTTTACGATTCCTGAGATTGCCGGGATCTTAAAAAACGAAGAGGAACATGAACGTGATTTGATTGCGCTTATCGATGAAGAGCGCCTGAAATACATTGGCTCTGTGGTACTGGGATTAAATGATGCACTTGTCGAGTTCACCGGCACCCTTGCCGGTCTCACGTTTGCCATCCAGAACACGCAGATCATCGCAGTTGTCGGACTCGTGATGGGTGTCGCAGCCTCGCTCTCGATGGCAGCATCTGAGTATCTCTCGCAGAGATCTGACGGTGGTTCTGCTGACCCTCTCAAGGCATCAGTTTACACCGGAGTTGCCTACATCATCACTGTCGCACTGCTGATACTGCCGTTCCTGCTCTATTCCAGTCCATTTATGGCATTGATGCTCACACTGCTTGCAGCAATAATTGTAATCTTTGTCTTTACCTTCTACATCTCTGTTGCAAAAGATCTCCCGTTTTACCGGCGTTTTGCTGAGATGGCAGCTATCAGCCTTGGCATTGCGGGGATATCATTCCTGATAGGGATTGCGATACGGTCAGTCCTGAATGTCAATATATGAGTAGGGATTTTTGGCACGGCATTTACGCGTGTGCCAGTTTCCTCAAATAACAAATGCTATTGCCAATTACCAGCAATCATCTGATAACATCATGGTGCAGTGAAAAAAAATTTCCCGGTCACACTAAATCCTCACCGTTTACAAAGAACAAGCAGTCTGATATTCATGACTCCTGAAATTTCCCGTTCCAAAGGTTTAAGAGTTCGTGAGAAGATTCTCATCATCTTTTTAGCTCTCTCTCTCATCTCACTGCTCATTACGGGTATGTTGGCATTTGTCACCATCAACCGTATTGGGAATTATGCAGAACAGAGCCTGTCAGAACTCGGAAAGGATGCGGTGAATGACAGCACTGTCGCGCTCAAGAATGAGGCAGAGATTAACCTGATGAGGATAGCATCGGATCAGGCCCAGATTACCCAGCTGTCATTCGATGACACTGCCGCAGAGATTGATATCCTTGCGGCACAGGCAGTTTCCCTGCAGAATAACCCCCCGCTCATACCATCCACTCCTTCTTTTACAATAAACAACCAGCCACCCAATCCACTCAGCGGCACTGTTGTCTTTCTTGCACCGGGATCCACAGCAACCCCACAGTCCGATGAATATCGCACCCTCGCAGGAATGGACGATCTGCTCAAGGCGATGAAAGATGCGGATACGGATCTCAAAGCCACCTACATTGCTACGGATTCCGGCATCATACGCATGTATCCCTGGACTAGTCAGCACGAAGCGATTTATGATCCCCGGATCCGACTTTGGTTTACAAATGCAAAAAAATCCTCCGGCCATGTCTGGTCCGGGCCGTATGTGGGTGCAACCGATAAAAGCGTGATGTTTACCTGCTCGCGTGCGATTCCAACAAAGTACGGTACATGGGTGGTTGCGTCCGATGTCACCGTAGATACCATTAACGCGAATTTCGAAAATCTTATGCTCGATAGCAACGGCTATGCAGTAATGGTGGACAGTGAAGGAAACGTGATCACCAGCCCGGATCTTACTGCGGGCAATACGAAATGGTACGAGGCGTTTCAAACAAAGAATATATTTAACAATTCCAATCCAGAAATGGTAAAAATCGGCCGGAAGATGGTTGACGGAGAGTCAGGAATCGCCCATTTTTGGATTGACGATGATGTCTACAAGGGGAAAATTTATATCGCGTATGCCCCGGTAAAATCCTTAAACTGGAGTTTTGCCATTTCTGTTCCGGCTTTGGATATCATTGAACCTGCAGTAAAGACCGGAATTAAAATCGAGATTAAAACGCGGGAAATCAGTGATAATGTCTATGCCCAGACTACCCAGATGCTGCAGATATTAGTCGGGCTGTTTTTCATCCTCTTAATTGCTGTCATCCTGCTCTCGGTCAAGCTCGCAAAGATAATCACGCGGCCTGTTGAGTTGCTCCGGCAGGGAACTGTAGCGTTAGGCAAAGGAGATCTTGAGTACCATCTCACGATTGAGACCGGAGATGAATTCGAAGAACTTGCCCATTCGTTCAACGTAATGGCAAGAGACTTAAAAACGAATATTGAAAATCTTCGTCTCACCACTGCTGATAAGGAACGCTATGCCAAAGAGATGGAGATTGCAAAGGAGATCCAGGATAATTTCCTGCCAGAGTTTACCCCGACAATCCCCGGTATCGAACTTGCAGCCACAACACTTCCGGCCATGGAGATCGGTGGCGATCTGTATGACTTCATACCAGTGCAAAAAGAACTCTGGGGGCTTGCCATAGCCGATGTTTCTGGTAAGGGGGTCAGTGCTGCACTGTTCATGGCTCTTTGCAGCACTGTAATCCGTGTGAGCGGTGGTGCTGAAGCAGACCCGTCTGTTGTGCTGGAGCGTGCAAACCAGCTGATATACGCCGATGGGCGGTCAAGCATGTTTATCACCATCTTCTATGGGGTGCTGGATCCTGCAAACCGGAAATTTACGTACGTAAATGCCGGGCATAATCCCCCGATGCTCGTACGGGGCGACCCCATTAGCGTTAGGACTCTTGAAGAAGGCCGTGGCATTGCCCTGGGTGTGGTTCCTGAAGTAAAAATCAAATATGCGGAGCTGGTGCTGGAACCTGACGATCTCATTGTCATGTACACGGATGGAATAACTGAAGCATTCAATCCAGAAAATGAAGAATTTGGTGAAGAGCGGCTGATGGATTATCTGAAAAACCACCGGAATGATTCGGTTCAGGAAATTATTGACGGGCTCGTTGATGAGGTGAGAAGATTCTGTGGCAGCAGGCCACAGTCCGATGACATCACGCTGGTTATTGTCAGGGTGAAATAGGCTGCGTATTTGTACATCGGGGTGCAGTGCCAACCAAAAAAAAGAGATCATAAGGTGAGTTTCTGGAAGAACACCGTGATCATCTTTTCCCCTTTCATTCCAAAATTAAATCCTACATTCTTTTTAGTCCGGACATCCCAGCATTACAGAGTAACATATGTCGCATGCAGTACCTGTCGATATGGATGATGGACCAGGTTCCTATGCCAAAAAACAGCGTACTGTCCTAATCAGCCTGATTATAGATTTTATCCTGTGGATCCCGGACATTATCGCTGCTGTCCTCTCCGGTTCGATTGTTCTTTTTGCAGATGCAGTGAAATGCGGCAATGAGATCATTGCCACATTTTTGGCCTATATTACGATACGCAAGATGGCAAAAGGTGGTGCCGGGGCGTACGATTACGGTATGGGCAAGATGGAGACGATAACTTCTGTCATCACAGGCGGAGTGATGATAATATCATTGCTGATCGTCTTTTTTGTTGCGCTTTACCGTATCGCTGTCCCGGGAGAGCTTGTCCATGAGGGAGTATTGTTAGGTATAGTACTCATGGTAATCGGCGTAACCATGAATTCATATCTCTGGTTCAAGAATTACCGGTTCAACCAAAAAGAGCCATCACCGATCATGGACTCACAGTGGAAGCTGTTTCGAACAAAAGCGTTCTCTGATTTCACGGTTCTTGTTTCCCTGATTGCTACACTCGAACTCTCTGCCTACAGCTGGTCACTGTATATCGATCCACTCGCATCCTTTGTGATCGCCGGTTTCTTACTGTTCTCTGGATACCGGGTAATCACCACATCACTGCCGGACCTGCTTGACAAGACACTTGATGAAGAACTCCAGATGGTTATTGTCCGGCACCTTGCAGTCTTTTTTAATGATTACACGGCCCTGCATGGCGTACGTTCACGTCGCTCCGGGAGCAATGTGTATATCGAGATCTTCTTGGAGTTTGACGGGGATATGAAAATGTGCGAGGTTCAGGGGATTATCAACCGGATCAAGGTCTCGCTTGAAGCCCATATCGCAAAAAGTTCGGTAAGTATTGTACCGACAAGTTCGTCTGTATGCAAAGTTACTATACCCCCGCCTCCTGATTGATGACATGGTTTTTGATAATTATTTTTTTTAATCACGTAAATGATCCATTCCCTACACTTCTCTAGATATAGAAAAAAACAGTGAACCTGTACCAATAACCGAACTTTTTTGCCCTCAACCGTCAATTACCGTATTAAAAACCCGAGGAAAACCGGTTATGAAGACCATTATTTATTATTTTACCGGCACCGGAAACTCGCTTGCCGCAGCCAGGGCCATATGTGCCAGTCTCGGTGACTGCGAACTGGTACCGATACCCACTCTTGCCGGGTCACCGTCCGGAATCGTTCCCACCGCAGATCGTGTCGGCATTGTCTGCCCTGTCTACGATTTTGGCCTCCCGTCCATTGTTGCAGAATTTGCAGAACGGCTGGATATTTCCGCAACCGGCTATTGTTTTGCCGTGCTCACCATGGGAGGCATGGGTGGTTCAGCCCTCCACCAACTGGACAGCATTGTCCGTAAGCATGGTGGCAGGCAGCTTGATGCATCATTTACCGTCCGGATGCCAGGCAACTTTGTTCCGCTCTATGACCCACCGCAGGGAAAAAAACGGGAGGATATTCTTGCAAAGGCAA
>JAURZP010000052.1 GCA_030653335.1 Methanoregula sp.
CGAGCGGAGTTTCTCAACCGGCACCCGCACTTCATCGGGGCGGATGTGGGTGTGCGGCAGATCGATCATGTCAAACCGCGTGGTTCCATCCTTAAAGACCCAGATGTTCTGTATCGCCCGTAAGATCCCCTTCTCCATCGCTTCGACAGACTTCTCCTTCGAGATCATGCCCTTGACACCCTTGACAAGCGCGATTGCGTCAGGTTTCATACCAAGAAGTGCCATCACCCTGGCATATTCTCCTTTGAGATCCAGTTTTATCCGCTGGGTGCAGGTGGCCTGGGCGTCACAGCCGGGGCAACGGGGCAACTGGGTTTCCCTGCCGCATTTGGTGCAGGTGAAGACTGCAACCGTATGCCCTCCGCATTTATCACACCGGTTGAGATACGTGATCTCCTGGCACTGGGAGCAGCGCCTTCGGCCCACTTCGATCTCAATGATCCCGCTTTCTTTATGGAAACCGATCTCGGTATCGCTCTGATCTGTCTCCTCGATATGGGCAGAAGCAGATTGAAACGACCGCCGGGCACCCCCGGTGTCCCCAAGAGGAAACAGAACATGCGGGGGAGGATTCATCTTGCGGGGCTTGGATTTGCCCGGTCTCCCCATGCGCCCTCCGATCCGTGTCCCCGAACGTGAACGCATCTTAAACCCGGACAGGTGCTGGACGAGTGTAAGCTGAGACAAAGCCGGGGCATTGTTCCAGACCTCGCGTTTCGTTAAGTTGTCATCCAGACCGAGACACGCGATGAATGCCCGGAATGTTTTGATCTGCACCACCCCGTTTCGCACCTCATGGGAAAGGAGCAGGGTTTCGAGGATCTCTTTCGTAACCGGGTCAAGAGGGAGTTGAAGGGTTTCATCGACAATCTTTCCCGTACCCGCAACCGCATCAGCGAGATGGCGGATCTGCTCAACAGTGATATCGTCCCAGAACCATGTACAGGAAGGGTGGAGATATCCTCCAGCACGGGCAGATGCAATGGCCGCTGCCTCGTCTTTTGGGGGTTTTGTGCCGGGTTCACTGTCTAGCAGCCACCACTCTTCACAATAGCCGGAGGGAATCAGCGGGTGGTTATTCTCTAAGAATTCCCCGTACGAGATGAGGATCTCTCCTACATCGAGGATCCGCTCGATGCCGGGGCGGAGCCTTCTGGCCGTTGCTTCGTCATCGATGCGAAGCACATCGCCATCGGTCAGGAGCACGGTCGGACCTTCGATCGAATCCACCGGCACCACACCACAGGCCTTGCCCGGCCGCTCGGTCTTCATCTGGGTGCCGGTGGCAAGGAACTCGCCAAGTACATACAGGGTAGCCGGGTGCAGACCGGCTGCGGCAAAACCGGTGTTGCGCGAGCGGCCGTACCGGAGCCGGAATCCACCTTTACGCATCGGGTAGGCAAAGACCGGTCTCCCGCCAATCAGATCGCGGAGGTATTTGTCGAGGGGTTTGATACCGATCGTTTTTTCCTCATCACCGGACTTCGAGGCCCCGGCAATGAGTTTGTCGAGCCAGTCCCAGCCGGCCATCTTCATCTTTTCAACCCGGCTCTTGAGCTTGCGGGCTTTACCGGCAATGCCTTCTCCGATAACCAGCGCCATGCCGCCCCTGACCGAGTTCGTCTCAACCCGTTCGAGGTTCCGGTGCCCGGACACCTCCTCTTTTTCGGTTGCTTCGCCGTCAATGCAGACCGGGCAGTTCTCAATGATGAGCCTGATCTCCGCTTCGCTTGGCAGGTACTGGAGGTTCATAATCGAGTTGTACTGCCGGATCTCCTCGATATACCGTTCAATCTCCTGCTGCCGGGGAATATACCGGTTGATCTCCAGCTTCTGGCGCACGTAATCTCCTACAAGCACCGAGAGTGCCTGTGCAGTCCCGCCGGCACTCCGGATTGGACCTGCATAGAAGATCATCAGGTACTGGCTGCCGTCATCGTTCTTGCCAAGCTCGATCTTTGCGATCCCTTCAGTGGGGGCTGCAACAACTCCCTCGGTGAGCAGGGCCATCGCTGTCCGGATGGAATGATCGAGGACCTCAAGTACAGAGGTCTCTCCAAATTTGCGGGCAACAAAGTCATCACCGATTGCGAGCGCCACCTCCTCACGCGACATCTGGGATTCAAGTTCACGGATCCGCACTGCCACTCCTTTGATCCCAAGAAGCGCTTCTACGCGATCTGCCAGATCGCTTGCAATGGGGATCTCGACATCGGTAGACGGATCGAGACCACGGGAACGGGCTTCCTTTGCGATCGCTATCGCTCGATGAAGATCGTCCATAAGGGACTTCTCATATGCCTCCATCGCGGGCGAGAGCACCAACATACCGGTGATTTTCGTGGGGGAGGGATTTATCCCTTCGGTTTATCTCACTTTAAAAACAGTGAAAAATGGCCCTTATGCCGGAAGTGAACAGAACAGATCAAACTTTTTCGTCTTCGTCCTGTACCTTTTTTACCATTGAAGGAATCCCCGTCTCACCCATCTGCCAGAGAGTTAAAGATGCACAGGTACTGAGTATCGCATCGGCATCATCCAGCCGGAGGGTGAGGGGTTCAACCGCGGGCTTTCCTATCCGGCAAAGCGCCTGGGAGAGATAGCCCCGAAGGTCCGCATCATCGCTTCCCATCGCAGTTATCAGGGGATCAACCGCAGGACTGCCCATATCCCCAAGGGCCGCAGCAACGTAACGCCGGAAATTCTTTTCCCGGTTCGCCCGCATGGCAGCGATCAGGGGGTTGATTGCAGGTTTTCCAATACGTGAGAGGGCGACTGCTGCATACCAGCGGTGATCATTATCCGGTGAATCTGCAAGAGCCCTGATCAGGAACGGTACCGCAGGTTCACCGCACTCCCTGAGTGCCTGCACCGCCTCGTGCCGTATATCGATGGACGGATCTCCCAGCGCGGTAATGATCCCTTTGATCTTCTGCTCTTGGGTTATGTGCGAATTATTTCGGGATTTTGGCAGCACCATTATTACCTCATGTTCTTAACTTTGCATTCTTTTTTTGTGTTTCCATCCCGTATCCTGCGCACCAGCGGTTCAACAGCAGGAATCAGGATGGCATCGATTGCATCAGCGATGGCCTGCCGCTCATCGCCATCCGCATTCTCAAGGAGCTGGACGAGGGGCTCGATCGCTTCTGCGTTCTTAAGTTCCCCGAGCGCAGTCATCACTTCGATACGGGTTTCACCCTTTGAACCCTTTAAAAAACTCAGCATGGGACCGAGAGCAGGTGTACCGATTGATGCAAGCGCTGCGGCGGCTTCTGCCCTGACCATCGCCTCCCCATCAGCAAGGGCGAGGATCAGCGGTTCAACAGCAACCGGGTTTTTTGTTTTTCCCAAAGCCATGGCAGCTCCCCACCTGACACCCGGATCACCCTTTTTGAGGGCTTGGGTGAGAGGGGGGATTGCCGGGTCGCCAATCATGCCAAGTGCGTGCGCAGCCCGGCTTCTAACAAACCGGTCATCATCTGATAGCAGTAAAATAAGAGGTTCAACTGCGTCCGGGTTCCCGATCTCACCAAGGGCAATTGCTGCTTTCCAGCGGACATCGTCATCAGGGTATTGCAATGTTGCGATGAGCGGCTCAACTGCGGGGTTCCCAATCTTTGAGAGCGCTTCTGCAGCCTTCCACCGCACACCACTGAACTCATCGCGTTTTAATGAAGTGATGAGCGGCCCAATCGCTTTTTCATCCCCGATATTTCCCAGCGCTTCTGCCGCTTCGTACTGGATCTGGGGATCCTTATGTTCCAGCAAGCGGGCAAGACCCGCAATATCCCGGCGTTTTGTAAGTTTTTTCACATCCGGCCAAAGAAGCCCTGCCATACTGACGCGGTCAAAAAAGGTTAGTTCCACTACGATGAACACCATCAGGTAAAGCAGGCGTTTCATCCTTGAAACCGGCGGGATGAATTCCATCTGATGATACTTTGGCAGAAGAGGGATAAATGGATTGTGTGTTGTTCACTGGCGGGGGGATCTTTAGCAAAACCGGGGCTGCCAGAGACTGGACAGGTCGCGCACAGGTAAGAGCGGGAACACGATTTTCTGATCAGCTGTTGAATACATGTCATCAACCGCGCTCTGCACGGCAGTCCGCAAGAACTGCAGAGAGGTGCGGGAGCAGAGCCGGATGATTCTCTTTTTACCCGGGTGCCTCATTTCTGCTTACCATATACCTTTGGGGTAGAAATACCCTGCCGGAGGACAAGAAACTATATATTCACCTTCGAAGGAATAGACCAATTGAATAGATCGGTGGGGGTCTCTTTAAAAATGGTTCGCGACGTCATAAAAGCAATTGATGCTCTCAAAAACACGGCGGTGGCTAGATGCCGGGAGCGAATCGAGGAGGCAGCCTTAAAAGCGCGTGGATTACGGGGAGGCGGGCAGGAAAAGGAGCGCTACGGTTCCTCTCAACCCCAGTGCGGAGTTACATCGATCCTGAAACGGAAGCACGGACTATAAGGAGAGGAGTATGGACACGGAAAAAACACTGCTGCAACAGATACGGGAAAAAGAACAGGAGGTAGCAAAGAAAATTGAGGTTGTGAGAGCCGGGACGGATGCATCAATTACCGCAGCAAAAACGGATGCAGAGAGCCTGCTTTGTACAGCAAACGCTGAGGGAAAAACAGCAGCTGAAGAGCTGTACTGGAAGGAGAAAGGAAAGACTGAGGCCAGGATAGATCAGATGAGGCGGGAAGCAGGACTTGTTGCTGAAGCTGCATCAGAGAAAGGCAAGAGAAACATTCCCATGGCAGCCGCTGCCATTGTACGCTTTGTGACAATGGAGTAGTCCGGCATTGCCCGCATAGGATTTTTATGCTCCAGCAGATGAAACGAATCCAGGTAATCGGGCCAAAACCGGCATTCAACCGGGTAGTTGACCTGCTGTACCAGGAAGGAACCCTTCATCTCGAAGATGTATCGCGGTCAGTCTCAAAGGATGAGATACCTTTAGATAAAGTGGTACTGGATACCGCAGGCGATGTTGATCTGGTATTGGGAAAGATCAACGTGATCTTTTCCACACTTCCTAATGTCATTGATGATCCGGTACACCAGAGTGAATTCCGAAAAAGTCTCCAGAGCCAGAGCCCTGAACAGGTGCTGTTGCGGGCGCAGGAGATCATAAGGAATCTTGAGACCACCACCAGGGCACTTGCATCAAGAAAGAGCGAACTCGCCTTGACCGTCACTGCTTTAAACCGGTACTCAAAAGTCCTTGTCATTCTCCAGCCGCTCGAGCGCGAAATTCCAATGCTGGAAGGGTTCGAAGTTACGATCCTCTTGATCCAGAAAGAGCACAGCGAGGTTGTTGAACTGATAAAAAAGGAGTTAGATATCATCACCAGCAACCAGTTCGAGATGACATCGACAAGCGTTGACGCTGAAACCCTCGCTGCCATTATGATCTTTAACAAGCGGCATTCCGAACAGGTCCATTCCTTCATCTACTCGGTGAATGTGAACGAGGTGCGCCTGCCAAAGGAATACATGGGAAAACCGTTTTACGAGATGTTTGCCATGATCGAGGAGAGCAAGCTGCAGGCCAGTGAAGAGAACAAAAAGATCGATGAGGAACTTCTTTCCCTTGCATCTGAATGGCACCTGGAACTTGTTGTGCTGAAAAAAGCCCTTGAAGACATGAATGATGAGCTGGGTGCATTTTCAAACTTTGCATTGTCTGAATATACCTTTGTCATCATGGGATGGATCCCAAAAAAAAAGTTACCACAGGTAAAAAAATCCATATCAGATGTGTTCTCTGACCGGGTGGTTGTAAAAGAACTGGACACTACTGAAAAGGATATGGAAGGGGCGCCGGTCTTTTACGATAACCCCCGTTGGGTAAAACCCTTTGAGATGATCATGCAGCTCGTCTCTCCCCCGCGGTACCGGGAGATCGATCCATCACCGGTTCTTGCGATCTTTTTCCCGCTCTTTTTTGGGGTCATGGTTGGGGATATCGGGTACGGGATCGTTATTCTTCTCATCGCGCTCCTCATCAAAAAGATATATGGGACCATTGCATTTGCCGCAAGCGTAGCTGACATCCTTTTAATATCTTCAATCCCGACCATCATCTTCGGTTATTTATACGGCGAGTTTTTCGGTGATTTCGGTGAGATGATGGGCTGGCTGCACCCGGTCCATTTCCTCGGTATCACGTGGAACCGTATAGAGGCGCTGATCCCCATGTTGATCCTTGCCATCGGTATTGGCGTCATTCATGTTGTTCTGGGGCTCATCATCGGGATGCGCAATGCGATGATCATGAAAAGCAGAAAGCATCTCTCTGAAAAAGCCGGGATGCTCCTTATGCTGATTGGGATCATCATTCTCATGGGAATGCTTGCAGGAGTGGTTCCTGAGATGGGAATCTATCCCACGATCATACTTATTGTCGTTGCCCTGCCCATGATCCT
>JAURZP010000065.1 GCA_030653335.1 Methanoregula sp.
CATAGTTTCCCATTGCTACAATCACAACCAGGATAATCGTATGCTGGAGAAACACAATGTACTGGTTCCCGCCAGATGTTTGCAGTGCACTGAGTCCATAGATGAAGACGGCAATTCCCGTTGCACCAATACCGATAAGACTTGCCCTTATAGCCGTATACATCCGGCTTTGTGTATCGGGAAAGAGTAAGAGCCCAATCAGACTGATCAGGCCAAACCCTGCACCAGCAAAGAGCAGTATCCAGATAATGATATCGATGAGAAGCGAACTCATTGCCCTTCACTCCCGTAAAATTTCGCATAGCTGATGACTCCTGCAAAAAGGACCAGCACGAGAATGATCGCCGCATCAAGGATGAAGAGATTTCCTGAAGCGATACTGAACACGAGCGCTGCTGCTGCAAAAAGGGTGATTGCCGCAGTAAAAGAGACGAACCGGTCACTCCGTTCAGGCCCGGGGATCACCCGCAGGAGAGCACAGAGTGCCAAAAAACCAAAACAGAGTGCAGCAAAAAGCCAGGTGTCTATCATTTTCTGCTTGTACTGTGGGAAAGCGGGGTATTTATCAATACTGCCATCTCCCTTCTATTTTTATTTCTGCAGCACGAATATTAAGACAGATGCCCCCGTCATATCTTGGGAAGATCCTGCTGCGCTGGTGCGATCACTGTCATGTTCCGGTCCTTGCAACGCAGTGTGCCTGCGGGGCAGAGACGCGTTGTGTTCCGGTAACTCCGCCGGGAGATGCCCGCCCGGCATTTCCTGCTGATATCGCGCTTATCAACCGGATCTATACCGACCATTTTGGTGCGCCGCTTGTCCCTGAAGGTCATCTCGCGCTTCTTAACAAAGTGCCGGACCGTGACCGCATGGAAGAGATCATTATTGGCGGAGGCATCGCCGGAATTATCCGGTATTTTCCGGAACAACGGCGCTGGGAACCGGTTCCCCGCCCGGAAGCCTGCGCCCTGTTCACGCCAAAAAAACGTTTTGTTGTCATCGATGACGGTGCCATCCCTTTCATCCGCGACCAGGGCATGAGCGTGCTTGCACCCGGTCTGGTTTTTATTCATGAAGATGTCCGTGCTGGTGATGAGGTGTTCATTCTCAGTAAGGACGGCACCTGCATTGCTGTCGGACGTGCAAAAGTGGATGCCGTTGTTGCACAGGAATTAAAAAAAGGTCAGATCGTGCGGACTCGCAGAAATATTGCATCCACAATTGTACCGGGTGCAGCGAGCTTAGCAGATGCTGTGCGGGCAAATGCCGATGCCCTCAAAAAGACCGAGGCATCATCGATCCTCTTTGTACAAGAAGTTGCAGACCGAAACAGGAATCTGGTGGCAAACATCTCATACTCCGGGGGAAAAGACAGTCTTGCTACGCTGCTTGTAGTACTAAAAGCGATAGGTAAAGTCCCGATGCTCTTTGCTGATACGGGCCTTGAATTTCCGGAAACCTATGCAAATATTGATGATGCAGCCCGGCACTATGGCCTTGAAGTCATCCGCTCTGATGGCGCCACAACCTTCTGGGAGACCTTTGAACGTCAGGGTCCTCCGGCCGTCAATGCCCGGTGGTGCTGCAAAGTCTGCAAACTTAACCCGGCAGGTAACCTTATCCGGGACAACTGGGGCCAGTGCCTGTCGTTCATCGGCCAGCGCCGCTATGAATCAGCTGCACGGGCCCAGAGCGAGCGGGTCTGGAGAAATAAAAACGTGCGGGTACAGCTCTCTGCAGCTCCTATCCACAACTGGACTGCTCTCCATGTCTGGCTCTACCTCATGCAGGAGAACGCACCGCACAATGTACTCT
The DNA here is from genome assembly GCA_030653335.1 of Methanoregula sp. GTDB lineage: Archaea > Halobacteriota > Methanomicrobia > Methanomicrobiales > Methanospirillaceae > Methanoregula. The sequence goes on from JAURZP010000065.1 coordinate 1,816, forward strand.
ATGAACAACATCTGGACAGGATCGGATGTTTCATGTGCCCATCAAGCGATATGGCTTTAATCCACAGGATTGAAGAAAAATATCCTGAACTCTGGAAGGGCTGGTTAGCAAAGCTCGAACAATACCGGGCGGCTCACGGGTTGCCTGCCGAGTGGATCACAGAAGGGAGATGGAGACTGGTGGAGGGACGCACAGATGACGAAGATAGCCATTATTGATTACGGTTTAGGAAACCTCCGCAGTGTAATCCGCGGACTGGAAAAGGCCGGGGCACAGGCAGTTATCACCTGCGATGCCGATGAGATCGCATCAGCTGACGGACTTGTGCTGCCGGGTGTCGGGGCATTCCATGAGGGTATGGATCAACTCGGCCCCCTTAAAGAAACGGTCCTGGATATTACCCGCAAAGTCCCCCTGCTTGGAATCTGTCTTGGCATGCAGATGCTCATGGAAACAAGCGAAGAGCACGGGATTCATAAAGGGCTTGGTCTTATTCCGGGATGCGTGCGCAGGTTCCCAAGGGTTCACGGCCAGAAAGTGCCTCACATGGGATGGAACTCGTTAACGATCACAAAGACCGATCATCCGCTGTTTGCCGGATTCGGCCCGGACGAGTACGTATATTTCGTTCACTCGTATTATGCCGATACCACTCCGGATAATACGCTCACTTCCACGCATTACATCTGCCCCTTTGCCTCTTCAGTAGGAAAAGATACCACGTTTGGCGTCCAGTTCCACCCGGAAAAGAGCGGGGCTGTCGGACTGCGCCTGCTTAACAATTTTATTGGTATGTGCTAAACCCACATTCATTTTTCCCGGACGTGCCTTATGGTACCGGTTAAAAAAGATACCATTTTATTTTCTGCCATTGAGATGCTGTAGATATGAAACGGATCATACTTATCGCTCTTCTACTGATGTGTGTCACTGGGACTGCATCTGCGTACGGGCTCTACATCAACTGTACTGAAAGTGTCCAGGTAGGTCTTCCGGTAAAATGTTCCATTGACAGCGATTTTCCACCAGGAAGAACGTTTGATATTGTGTTTTACCAGACGCAATACACTTCAACAGAAGTAAGCCGCCAGTCATTTACGGTTCAGGACAACAAGATCACCCAGTATAAGTTTTTAGATACCAAAGGGCTTCCCGGAGGCAATTATAAAGTGGAGGTCCAGTATACAGGACCCGATGAACCGCAGCTTCGCTCTGATTCAAGAACCCTGCAGTTTGTAAAACTTATCGACCGTTCCAGTGAGATCACCATCACTTCACCGATGACCCAGAGTCCTGATGAGGCGCTCCGTATTGAAGGAACAATCTATAAACTAGGGAACGAAGGTGTGAAAATTCAGGTAGTGGGACCTGATGGCACGATATTTAACAATTGGATTGGTACAAAAGAAAGTGTGCAATCCGGTGCCGGTGTCTTTACCAAACGGGTGCCCGTAACAGTTCCGGGGGATTATGAGGTCATTTTTACCGATTCTAAAGGATATGTCGGAACAAAGACATTCAAGGTTCCAGCACCGGCAACTCAGGTAATTACTTCTATACCTACAACAACGGCAGTAGTCAGAACGACAAAAGATGTAATTACAGTCGCAACGCCTTGGCCAACAGCAACGCAATCTCCGCTTTCACCCATCACAGCGCTTGTCGGGATTGCCGGTGCCTTACTTGTTGCTGTTATTGTGATGAAACGACACTGATTCAATCATTTTTTTTAAGGTCCTGAAATATCTTCACAAGAGAAGTTCAATTATGAGATAGAACTTTTTTGAAAGGGAATTTTTTTTATGATTAATGCGTCGGTCATCACCGTCGTTTCCAGAGACTGGCTTCGTAACAGAGCAGCACAAAGATCACCAGTGCCCCGCCAAGGAAGAACGCCAGTGCCACATCAGGCACCAGAAAAAAAGATGAGGACCCGGATACAGGAGGGATCTGAACAAGGGAGAGCACGGCATCCGGTGCCGGTGATAAGTTCGCAGTTGACATTTCTGCGGCCCTTTTTCCTCCAACCGCCATCAGGTTGTTAGCGGCAGTGGCATTTGCAGCATATCCGTCAGCAACGGTTTTTACATATGGACTCGCGTAATCCTGCACCGCCATTAAGGGTGCCGCATCCGGACTGCTTTGCATCACTCTTCCGGATCCAAAGAGCGGTGACAGAATACCGATAACAATGGAACCGAAGGCAACAATTCCGAATAATGAGGTGTATTTCAGCAGCAGTGAACGCACATTGGAATGCCGTGGTGCAACAATGAGGAGCTGGTTGGTGAGCGAATAGAGTTTCACCTCCCTCCCTTTGACACTGTATTTTGTTTCTGCAACCGAGAGGAGTCCGGCTTCTGTCAGGTTCTCCACATGGTATTTTGCCGTAGTCATGGGAATTTCGAGCCGATCGGTGATATCAGTCAAACTCTTCTGGCCATCAGAGAGTAACTGAAGTATGTCACTTGCCGTCTGGCTGCCCATGGCTTTTGCTATCTTCTGTGCCCGTTCATCGCCAGGTTCCAGAAGAACAACATTATCGGCCATCTTTACCAGTTACTCTCATCACTGTAATGCGGCAATAATCCGTTCACGCCCGACTTTTAATGCAAGGTCGATCTGGCCGGCATCCGGACCGCCGCCCTGTGCCATTGTGGGTTTGCCGCCACCTTTTCCGCCGAGCAGGCTGCACACCTGACCGATAATCTCACCGGCATTTACCCGTGGGTCTCCTGATGCCAGTACAACTCTTACCGTTTCTCCGGCACCTGCAAGAAGCGCGATACCACCCTTTTCAGATACGGAATTTGCCATCTGTGCAAGTTCCTTTTGTGGGAGATCGATTCGCTTGATTACAACCGGAATACCCGCAATCGATTCGACAACAAGGGTCTGCATCTCGAGCTCAACAACTTTTGAACTCATGCGTTCGATCTCTTTTTTCTGATCCTTCCACTCAGTAAAGAACCGGTTTACCGTTGCCGGCAGGTTATCCGGTTGCACCGACAGGGCTTCAGATGAAGAAGTAACGATCTGTTCGAGATGCTGCATGTAATAAACCGCAGCAATCCCGGCGGTAAATTCAATCCGTTCGATACCGTCCTGGATATGCTCAACCCGGATGATCTTAATAACCCCGACCTCGCCGGTGCTCTGGCAGTGAGTACCGGCACAGGCTTCGATATCTCCGGCAACTTTGACAATGCGGAGATCCCTGCCGGGCGGTACGCCACCCTGGTACAGGGAGAACCCGTACTTCTGTTCGGCTTTGGTCCGGTCTTCTGTAGAGATCTCTACTGTCTGGTTTGCCATGATCATGCGGTTTGAGGCAGTCTCGATCCGGCGCAACTCGTCAGGAGTGATGTGCTTGAAATGCCTTAAGTCCATGCGGGAACTTTCACTGCCTTTCTGGGCGCCAGCCTGGTGAATGTGTGCTCCCAGCACTTCCTTTGCCGCATGGAGTATGATGTGAGTTGCCGTGTGATGTCGCATGAGTGACCAGCGCCTTTCTTCGTCAACCATTCCTTTGACCCGGTCGCCGCGTTGCAGGACACCTCCGCTGATGTGGTGGAGGATAACTTCTCCCACTTTTATCACATCATCGATCCTGACCATGCTATCAGCGCTGACCATCGTACCTGTATCAGACGGCTGACCCCCGCCTTCCGGGTAAAAGAGCGTCTGGTCAGTGACTGCATACCCGTCAAAGAAATCCAGCACAACCGCTTCAAACTCGATGTCGGACGATTGCTCATAGTAGAGTTTCTTTGTAGGGGGGAGTCCCTGCACCCGCTCATCATATTTTGCCGTGGGATTAACTTCTGCTTCCTTCTTCGATTCGGAATGCATGTCAGCAACCATCGAGTAGAAGTTATCGGGAAGGTCAACAACTGCACCTTCTCTTGTGGCAATATCCTTAATCATCTCAGGCTGGATGCCATGCGAGTCGTACAGGGTGATAATCTCAGTCAAGGGCACCCGCTGGCTCTTGGCCTTGTAGTTCTTTGCGATCTTCTGGACAATCCGGGTTCCGCGTTCGAGCGTTGAAGCATATTTTTCGGTTTCGCGTTCTGCAATCTCGCGGACAACTGCGATATCCTGCTCGAACTTTTTCATGCCGATGATCCGGGTCTGCTGTTCGATTAAGTCAGCCAGCGGCTCTTCGATCTTGAGATCGGTCATCATCCGCAGGGTTCGGCGGATAACAAGCCGGGCCAGGTAACCTTCCCGCACATTGGATGGCACAATGCAGTCGCCGAGCATATAGGCAAGGCAGCGTGTATGATCCACCGTTGCATAGACTTTTTCCATTGGCGTAATGATCCGGTCGAGTTTTTCCGGCGATATATCGATAGCTGCTGCCACTTTCTTCCGGAGCTGGAAGAGGTTGGTGCCGGAGATATCCATGAGACCGGCGAATTTTGCATTGAGCGAGAGGATCCTGGTGTAGTCCTTGTTGTCAAGCATGTGGGAGAGACCGGCAGCGCTCATCACATGGCTCACCATCTCAGGGAATACCGCATCATAGATTGTAGGAGAACCTTTTGAAGCCCAGACCAGTCGTTCCAGCCCATAGCCGGTATCAACAATCCGGAGCTTCATCGGGTAGTACATCTCGCCTTTGAGTTCGTACCCCGGCTGGTCGGTCTTCTTCCTGCCCAGACTCATAAAGACGAGCGTGGCAATCTCAAGACCACCGATCAGTACCTCGACGCTGGGCCCGGCATTCCCGCCACCAATCCACGGGCTCTCTTTAAATGTGACCTTGTTGAGATCCCCGCCAATGGATGCGATGAACTGGTCGCAGAGCTCAACGGTCCGGTCCTTCCAGTAGATCTCCTCAGATGGCGTGTTGAAGGCATGGTGTGCCATCATCTCAAAGGTGGTGAGGTGCCGGCCGGACCTGCCAACAGAATCGAGATCATTGAGCCGTATGCAGGGCTGGGAGATGGTGAGCGGGTTAGCCGGCGGGGGGACGATGCCGCTGGTGACAAACGGCTGGAAATCCGCAATCGAGGCGATGGTTAAGTAAATATCATCTCTCCACCGGGCAGCAACCGGGTAGCGTTCGATCCGGGTATGTCCATGTTTTTCAAAAAAGGAGAGGTACGCCTCGCGCATGGTATCGAGATTGTGCGTTTTGAAGACCGGTTCACCGATAAAATTGTAGGGTTCGCAGGGCGCATCCCCGCAGATCTCACGCGCACTGTCACGTGTCCAGAAGGCAGACCCGCAAGCTTTGCAAATCTTGCGAACCATTCCCTGTTCTTTAAAATAATCCAGCTGATATTCCTCTTTAAGCATAAGTAACACGTATCGTCAGTACAGTTGATGATGAACGGTAATTAGTGTATTGTCTCATACCTTTTATGAGCCGGGTTCTCCACCGGAAATGTTCCAGCGATCCTGGTACCACACATCAATGTTTTTTGCAAGGTCTGCTCCGATTGCAATCCGCGCAGCAAGCAGGTGCCAGCAGGTTCTGCCACGGTACAGAAAATCCCGGCAGGTGCAGAAATCCTCATCCACCACGTATTCAGCAGTCCTGCCTTCAACAACAAAAAAATCCAGGTACTTCTTTACCTTACCGTCATCGATGGCGGCAAGCGCTTTTTTGCCACGGTCTCCATAAGAGGCAACAATTTCTTCACGCAGGGTTACGTCCAGAACGTGCTTTTCTTTTATCCGGTGCCAGAGATCACTCATATGATGGAACGGATCTTTATAGGATCGTCGAGGTACTGCCAGTTTTTGCGGAGAGCAAGGCGGCGCATGGCCGGAGCTTCCAAAGCGTAATGGGTGGCTTCAATGCAGGGCAGGGGGGAGGACCGGGCAACTGAGTGTTTGAGCTCCGCAGAAAGGAAGGCATCGGCCCCGGCTTCTTTTGCCTCAGCAAGGAACGCCGGATCAAAACCGCTGCCTGCAACCATTGCAAGGCGCGATATGGATGACAGTTCTCCCCAGATACGGATATTTCCATTAAGGCGCCGGGCCAGCTCTTCTAAAGAGATTTTGCAGCTGCCAATGACTCCTGAAGAGAGCGGGATCCGGTTTTCCAATGAGAGGAGTTCGGAGAGTGCATCGTTCACCCCTTCAGAGCAGTGATCGAAATTGGTGTGCATCACATAGAGGTTCATATTCGCAGCAAGCAGCTGGCGCATTAAGGATGCGGTTTCACCGGTAAGTGCAGTAACCGGCGCCCATAATGGCGTGTGGTGGACCACGAGCATGTCTGCTCCGGCCTCAACGGCTCTTTTGACAACAGATGCTGTTGCATCTAACGCACAGCAGACATTAACGATATCCGGCCGGCCTTCAACGATGAGACCTATTCTCCCGCGATCGAACTCCTCGGCGAGATCAGGCGGGGCGAGCTGTTCCATCTCCCCGATAAACGCACGCACATGCATACAAGTAATAGGAGGCAGGGGGTTAAAAAATGGATATTACTCGCGGTAATAACGATTGTATTAAATATTCATTAAAACATATTTCTGAATATGCACAAGACCATCAGCCAGATCAATGAGCGGATCCGTGACGGCAGTGCGCGGGTGGTCACCGCAGAAGAGATGCCCGCAATCGTTGCCGAGCTCGGTGAGAAGGGGGCATTAAAAGAAGTGGATGTAGTCACTACCGGCACATTCGGCGCCATGTGCTCTTCCGGTGCGTTTTTTAATTTCGGACACGCAGAGCCGCCTATCCGTATGGAGCGGATCTGGCTGAATAATGTGGAAGCCTATGGCGGACTTGCAGCGGTTGATACATACATTGGCGCAACGCAACAGTCCGATACCCGCGAAGATGAGTATGGCGGTGCCCATGTGCTCGAGGATCTTGTGGCGGGAAAATCCATTGAACTCCGCGCAAGCTCCCGTGGCACAGACTGCTACCCGCGCCGCACGATCACAACCGAACTGCTGCTGGAAAATTTAAACCAGGCGATCATGTGCAACCCGCGCAATGCCTACCAGCGCTATAATGCGGCAACCAATACCACCGATCGCACCCTTCATACGTACATGGGAACGCTCTTGCCCGGTTGCGGCAATGTCTCGTTCTCTGGAGCGGGTCTGCTCAACCCGATCTCGAATGACCCGCACTTACGGCTGATTGGCAGTGGTGTCCCGATCTTTTTATGCGGGGCGCAAGGGATGGTTATCGGCGAAGGAACCCAGCATTCACCTGCGGGCGGTTTTGGAACGCTGATGGTCACTGGCGATCTGAAACATATGTCACAGGACTACATGCGGGCAGCGACCATGACCGGCTACGGTGTTACGCTGTATGTGGGTCTTGGCATTCCACTGCCAGTGCTTGATATCGATGTCGTGCGATCGACTGCTGTGCGGGATGAAGATATCAGTGTGGATATTCTGGATTATGCAGTTCCAAGCCGGAACCGGCCTGTTGTAAGCAAAGTCAGCTATGCTGAACTGCGAAGCGGTTCGATCGAGCTGAATGGAGAAGAAGTGAAAACCTCGTCCCTGTCCAGCTTCCGCAGGGCCCGGCAGGTGGCTGCGGAGTTGAAAGGCTGGGTTGAACAGGGTAAAATGCAGATGGCACTTCCTACTCGCACGATTGAGGCCAAAAAAGTATCCCGGCCCATGCACCAGTCCACGCAGGGTCCAAGAGTTCTCGATATTATGGATCGGCAGGTGGTCAGCATCCATGAAGATGAAGAGATCAAAACCGCAGCAAAAAAACTGCTCAAAGGAGAGACCAATCATCTCCCGGTGATCAACGGGGCCGGGGTTTTAGTCGGTATCGTGACCACTTTTGATATCTCAAAAGCTGTGGCAAATCCCGGAAAAGCCCATCTTGTCAAGGATATCATGAAGACCAAAGTGATCACTGCAAAACCGGAGGAAGCAGTAGATATTGCTGTGCAGAAACTTGAGCAGTATAACATCAGTGCGCTTCCGGTTGTTGATGCAGACTACCGTGTGCTTGGTATCTTAACTGCGATGAACCTGGGAAAACTCTTTGGCGGGAGGTGGCTGAAATGAAACTGCTGGTAAATTTCTCACGCGGAAAAGGCCGAAAGCCGATCATCGCTCAGGTGGTCAGGGATACCGGTGTACTCATCAATGTGGAACGCGCTGTTATTGACTCATCTGAAGGAGAAGCACTCATTGATGTACCTGATGATCAGTGCAAACTGGTAAGCGATACGATGATAAGTCTCGGTGCAAGGGTGCACATTCTCGAATATGGCATCAGCCTTGATGAGAGCGAATGCGTGGACTGCGGGGCGTGCATCAGCATCTGTCCCCGTGACGTCTTCTCGTTCGATCCGGACTGGAAGCTCTGCCTTGATGAGAAACGGTGTGTGCTCTGCGGAAAGTGTGTTGATGCCTGTCCGTCCCATGCCCTCATAATACCCGTATGATCCGCGAGCGGTTCAGTTACCGGCAGACGATTGCAACCATTCTTGCTGATAAACCGGAACATATTGAAGCAGCCAAAGCGGGAATGCTTCGAGCACGACAGGTGCTTGAGGCATATATTGCCCGCGATCCTTTTTTCTCCACCACTTTCGATCCATACACGCCTGACTCGGATGAGCTGATCATAACAAGGATGGCAGATGCAGCAAGGATTGCGGGTGTCGGACCGATGGCAGCAGTTGCAGGTGCAATTGCATGGGCAGGTGTCGAGGCAATGCAGGAGGCCGGCGCTGTTTTTGGGATCATTGATAACGGGGGAGATATCGCTCTTGTCAGTAACCGTGATGTGAGAGTCGGTGTGCATGCAGGGGAGGCGGCCCTCTCAAACCGGATCGCGTTTGTTGTACCTCCGCAGGATTGTGTTCTTGGCATCTGTACATCTTCTGCTACAGTGGGTCCCTCCATCTCGTTTGGGGTGGCCGATGCAGTTACGGTCTTCTCCCGGAATGTGGCTCTTGCTGATGCGTGGGCAACTTCGGTCTGCAACCAGATTCAGCCCGATGACTGCTCAGTGCTGGACCGGATCAATCCTGATGAGGTTCAAGGGATCTTTGGGATCATGGGAGTGCAGCATGTCAGATGGGAAATGCTGCCGCCGATTGTTCGTGCAGATGTGGATGAGCGGTTGATCAGCGCGGGGGAGGAACTTTA
>JAURZP010000069.1 GCA_030653335.1 Methanoregula sp.
GGGATAGTGCTGGTTAAACCCGATGCCTCCGACTTTTGCGGCAAGGTGGATGACAATATCTTTGCCTTTCACTGCCTTGACACAATTCTCCCATGTGCGGAGGTCAAGATCCCTGCTGCGGGGGATATCCAGCTGGTCCTTTTGAACACCCCGCTCCGCCAGTTGTTCGACAATGTGAGAGCCAAGAAACCCGGCACCCCCGGTGAGAAGTATCTGTTTATTTTCCCAGAATGTCATGCAACGTACTCCTTAAGGCAAGAGAGGATGTCTTTTGATCCGCTGTTGAAATAATTCGGTGCTATGTGCACATAATGTTGTTTGTAACAGGAGAGTTCCGGTAGTTCTGCTATCCAGTCAAGAGAACGGATCTGCGGGTAATCATAAGATCTGCCCACACCCAGCCTCTGGATATCTGCTACAATCGCATGATCTTCAATAAAGCCCGGGCGCTGCCAGACTATGAGCGGGACTTTGGCCTGGACCGCTTCAGATATCGTGCTGTAACCGCAGCGGGTTACCACAAGATCGCACATTGCGATCCAGTTCTGGGATTCTGTCTCATGTGCGGGAAGAGAGATGATCCGAAAATGCCGGGTGGCAAATGCGGATGGAATGACGAGCCTGATTGATTCTTTAGAGAGGGTTTTTTTAAAAATCCGACCCAGCTGATCTACCGGGCACCGGGGATTAAAAAAGACAACAGTGTCATCCTCACTAAGTCCCAGTTGTTCTCGCATGAGATACCGAAGAACCGTAATATCGCGAGACAGGAGACTGACAGGAACCGTTTTTCTGAATGTATCCATCGAAAGATGAAACGGAAGAACACAGGCAAGGGTTGCACTGGAATACGCAGATCGCACGTTGTCGATGAGTCCGGTCATGTCCGGAACGAGATGCTGGTAGATGGTATCCCAGGAAAAATTTGAGATCGCCACAGATGGAATGCCCAGCACCTCAGCGACAAGAAATGGCTGCGGTGCGATATCAGAGAGGATGAGATCAACCTCCCGCTCCTTACAGAATCGTACCTCTCCTGCAATAGAATCAGACCATGATTCCTGCCATTCCGTTAAAAGAACCCGCATCTTCTCAACATCCACAGCCTCTGTGGAGAGAAGCGGAATGGTAATATCATTCCGGTACCGGATTACCGATATGCGGGGATCTTGTAAAGATTTCGAGAGGAGGTTAAACGGGCCTTCAGATTTAACAATAATACGGGAATCGGGATAACTAAAAAGAATTTTCCGGATTAGCGCTATAGAACGGGTAGCATGGCCATAACCATAATCACTGACATAAAAACATATGGTCTTCATTTTAAAAATAGGATGAGATTAATCCGCCTTCCACCACATCTTTGAAAACGTCTTTTTTAAGATCGCATCTCCCTCACCAACCGGGGATAGTCCAGCCGCACGCATATCAGCATCCACCATGATCTTCACCAGTTCATTGAACCGGATCTTCGGCTTCCAGCCAAGATTCTTCTCTGCCTTTGACGGATTGGCAATCAGTACCTCTACCTCGGTCGGGCGGAAGTATTTTGGATCAATCTTCACGTGTTTTTCAACGTCAAGCCCGGCATACTCAAATGCTGCATCAAGAAATTCCCGGACCGAATGAGTCTCGCCAATCCCAATCACGTAATCATCCGCATTCTTTTGCTGGAGGATCTTCCACATGCATTCCACATATTCCGGTGAAAATCCCCAGTCCCGCCGTGCATCAAGGTTCCCGAGATAGAGGTAGTGCTCCTTTTTTGCAAGAATTCGTGCAATCCCCCGCGTGATCTTCCGGGTGACAAACGTCTCACCACGGCGCGGCGACTCGTGGTTGAAGAGGATCCCGTTTGCCGCATACATGCCGTATCCCTCGCGATAATTGCGCACCATCCAGTACGCATACACTTTCCCGCACGCGTATGGGCTCCGTGGATGAAACGGTGTCTCTTCATCCTGCGGTGGTGCCGATCCCCCGAACATCTCGCTCGATGATGCCTGGTAGAATTTAATCCCGTGATTGCTCCTGCGCAGCGTTTCAAGGAGACGGGTTGTTCCCAGTGCCGTGACATTGCCGGTATATTCAGGTGTTTCGAAGCTCACCCGCACATGGCTCTGGGCGCCGAGATGATAGACCTCATCGGGCTTGATATTGTACATGATGTTTGCGATCTGCTCAGAATCTGAGAGATCCCCGTAATGAAGAAACAATTTCGCATGGGGATCATGCGGATCGACATAGATATGATCGATCCGGCTGGTGTTGAATGTCGATGATCTACGGACAAGACCATGCACCTCGTACCCTTTGGATAACAAGAGCTCGGCAAGGTACGAACCGTCCTGCCCGGTGATTCCGGTGATGAATGCCTTCTTTCCCATGTAAGTGCCTCGATGAATTGGTACCAATCTATTATTTCTCTCATCCTTAATAAAAATCATTAGATTTTTCCTTAAACCAGTGATATAGATCGATCGATCCTGACGGATGCCTCCCAATAGCATCTATTAGCGTTCATTTTAGACCAATTATCAACCCCGGTTCGCCTCAAATCTCCCCAAAATGGCTCCTCCCCAAAACCGTGTGACGGAATTCCCACGTTTCTGCAACCTAAAGCCGCTACGGCCAGCTAAAGACCTTCATGGGGTGTGCACCCTCACGACGGAGACACCTGCCACAAGGGAAACCCACGATCTCATCCCCCCCCATGGGATCCAAAGGTCATATTCGGATCCCGGGATCCGGAAAATACCCTGTTTTTCTGATCTCAACAACCCATAGGACATCTTAGTTTCGATCTGCCTCCCAATAGCATCCATTAGCGTACATTTTAACCCGCAGATCTACTTCAGTTCACCTCAAATAACCCCAAAATAGCGACCCCCCAAAATGGTGTGACGGAATTCCCCCTTTTCTGCAACCTAAAGCCGCTCCGGTCAGTATAAAACCCCCATGAGATCACCCCATCCCACGACGGAGAGCATCGCTTTTTTATGATTATTGGTCATTTTTTGTAGCAGATCGTTGTGGAGATTTTATTTAAATTTAAATGTGTTGTACTGTGATTGCACACACCTTTAGGTGACCTTGCAAGCAGATTAGGTGAGCTGGCGATCAGTATTTATTATACACAATACCAGTAATTGATTGATAATTGGAGGGATTCATCATCACGAAAATTATGGCCAGGATATCTTCGGGTCTCTATATTACCAAAAACATTCTTACAAAAGCAGGTATTGATGATGAAGTAGAGATGGATCTGGGAGATCAGGAAATCAGGATTTTTTCTGCGCGAAAACGAAATGCCCGTAAAAAAATATCAAGGAAATCACTATTCTGGGATTTTGTCGGAAGTGTTGAGGCTCCGGGAATAAACGGGCGTGATCATGACCGGTTCCTCTATGAAAAATAGTGACTTTGTTTTTGTTGATACGAGTGCAATCTATGCACTAATCAATCGGTCTGATATTGATCATGGGCGGGCAATAAATTGCTTGTCGTCTCTTTCAGATGGCAACACATCGTTAATAACATCGAATTTTATC
>JAURZP010000072.1 GCA_030653335.1 Methanoregula sp.
TCCACTGGCCCTGTTCTGGCTTGCACCCGCAGGGATTCGTCGTTCCAACGTATCCTGTTTGTCAGACGCTCAGCGAGTTACTCACACAGTTGCCTGTGCTTCTTGCCTTACGGCTCAATCGCATCATTGCTATAAACAGGCCGTGTCGTTTCTGTGCCATAGCCGTGACTCTCGCCACCCGTACTTGCGTACGGCTGCGTGACCGGTGGGTGGGGGGACTTTCCTCAGCGACAATTAAGTCACCGTCAGCCGCTCTCTCCCTCTCGCTCTATATATTGTCTCTCCGGGCAGATAAGCGCAGCGACAGTGATAATCGTGCAGGGTTTTATTTTGGATTTTTTTCTTGATCGTATCTCTTTGAAGAATGGCTGTTAGTGAAACCATTTTTAAAACAGGCCGTTACTCCCAGTATACCGTAAAACTATACCCTGACAGAATCTGCTACGCACAGAACATGGAAATTTTTATTTTTGTTGAGAGTAAAGTAGACTACTTATATCTCAACTGAAACTGGTAAACCGTAAGGCAGAAATCAGGTTTTTAAAAGACCAGTATTCATCTGAAGAATCCGGATTTCTTGTTATTTCCGGAAGGGACCGGCTCACCAGCGAGGGTTTCCTTACGTATGAGATTAAGCATCTTGTAACTCCGCAATAAAACAGACATAATTACAGGGAAGATAAAATGATGGGACCTGCGATTTTTCGATACATTGTTATCCAAGCTGCGCTAAGCAGACTCTCAATATAGGGAGGGGATAAAAGTATGCTGACAGCAGAAGAAGGAACACTTGCAATCCGGCTTGCACGCGGCGCACTAGAACATGCGGTTCTGAAAAAACCGGTTCTTAAACTCAAACCCACTCCGGTCTTCAATGAAAAACGGGGCGTTTTTGTTACACTAACCCGTGCCGGCGATCTTCGCGGTTGTATCGGTCTGCCTTATCCGGTAATGCCACTTGGGGAGGCCATTGACCACGCAGCGAAAGCAGCAGCACTTGAAGACCCCCGGTTCCCGCCGGTCTCTAAAGAGGAACTCTCACAGATCGATCTTGAAGTTACCGTTCTCACCGTTCCGTTACCATTATTATGTGAACCAGCAGAGCGTCCGGCTAATATCAAGGTGGGAAAACATGGCCTGATCGTGCGGGGTATGGGAACGAGCGGTCTCCTGCTCCCTCAGGTGGCAACCGAGTACGGCTGGGACAGTACAACTTTCCTTGACCATACCTGTACAAAAGCCGGACTGCCGGGCAAGTGCTGGACTTCTAAAAATATCGAACTCATGACCTTTGAAGGCCAGATATTTTCCGAGAAGAAGGGAACC
>JAURZP010000106.1 GCA_030653335.1 Methanoregula sp.
TGAGGCAGGTCTTGACGTTCCCCATGGTGAAGAGATCCTCCCATCAGATGAGCGCTCCAAGGGTGCGCATATCGCGGCCTATAACAAAAATGCCGGAGATATCGTAAAGATGGTTGAACTGGCTGCAGTCGCCATTAAAAAGGAGCTGGTATAAATGGCATACGAAAAACAGGAGTGGCACCCGGTCACCGGTTTAGGAAAGCTCGTTGCTTCGGGAGAGATCAAGAGTATTGATCAGGTGCTCGAAAGTGGCAGACCGATCAAGGAACCAGAAATTGTTGATGCATTCCTTCCGGATCTGGAGGATGAGGTTCTTGATATTGCCATGACGCAGCGTATGACCGACTCAGGCCGCCGTGTCCAGTTCCGTGCAGTTGTCATTGTTGGCAACCGCAACGGCTACATTGGATTTGGCCAGGGCAAGGATGTTCAGGTCGGCAATGCGATCAAGAAGGCAATCGTCAAGGCAAAGATGAATCTGGTGAAGGTACGCCGCGGATGTGGCAGCTGGGAATGCGGTTGCGATGCAAACCACTCCATCCCCATGCAGGTAGAGGGAACTGCCGGCAGTGTCAAGGTTACCTTAAAGCCCGCCCCACAGGGGATCGGGCTTGTAACGGGTGATATCAGCAAGAAAGTGCTGCAACTCGCCGGTATCAAGGATACCTGGACCTTTGCCCGCGGACAGACCCGCACTACGATCAACTTTGCAAAAGCGACATTCAATGCGCTCAAAGCAACCAACATGATCAGGACCGGGGGGTCACAGTAAATGTACGCGGTCGTTCAGGTTCGCGGGGTTGTAAATACCCGTCGCGACATCAAAGACACCTTAAAGATGCTGCGTCTCCACCACATCAATCACTGCGTGCTCGTTCCGGATACTCCGGAGAATCTGGGCATGATACGCAAGGTGAAGGATTACGTTGCATACGGCGAAGTGGATGCACCCACCGTTGAGACCCTGCTGCAGACCCGCGGCAGAGTGCTCGGTGATGCGCCATTAACCGAGGAGTATCTTAAAACCAACTCCACGTATGCCAGCATCAGTGAGTTTGCACAGGCACTTGCCAGCGGGGAAACGAAGCTACGCGAGATTCCGGGACTTAAACCGGTTCTCCGTCTTCACCCGCCACGCAAGGGACACAAGACCACCAAGCGCACATTCAACCAGGGTGGAGCGCTCGGCTATTATGGTCAGGAGATCAATACTCTCCTCTATAAGATGAGGTGAAGCAAAGATGCCAACAAATAAACGTTCAAAGTACCGCGGATCGCGGACATGCGGCGGCGGCACCCACAAGAATCGTCGTGGTGCAGGTAACCGTGGAGGCCGGGGACGCGCCGGCATCAATGCCCACCACTTTGTCAAGTGGTATAAGGAAATGGGAGGCCCTGTCTTTGGTAAGGATGGTTTCTTCCACAACCCGGCAACCCTTGTTACAACGATTGACGTCGGGATAATCGACCAGATCATACCTTCGCTTATTGCGCAGGGTATTGCCAGGCAGGAAGGAGATGCAGTTGCAATCAATGTTGCTGACATGGGCATAGAAAAGGTGCTCGGCAGTGGCAGGGTCACTAAAAAGATCAATATCTCTGCTGAGGCATTCTCTGAAACCGCAAAGGCAAAGATTGAGAAGATGGGCGGAAAGGCGCAGGTCGTCTGAGCCACCCCATATTTTTTGGAGAAACCATGGGAAACCTGCTGGATCGAATGGAACCCCTGCTCGCTGCGATGCCCGCAGTCAAGAGCCCGGAGGGACACGTTCATTTCAAGAATAAACTGATCTGGACGCTCGGTATACTGATTCTGTATTTTGCCCTGACAAATATCCCGCTTTTTGGAATCGCACCCCAGTCAATGGATCTTTTTGAAGCATGGCGCGCACTCCTTGCCGGGGCAAGCGGTTCGATTGTCCATCTGGGTATCGGACCTATTGTCACTGCATCCATCGTGCTCCAGCTGCTCAAAGGTGCAGATATCCTCCACATTGATACCAGCGAAATGCGCGGACAGGTCATGTACATGGGTCTTCAGAAGATCCTTATCATCGTCATGATCATCATCGAAGCTGCCCCTAACCTTGTGGGTGGTTTTCTGCTACCAGACCCGGTGATTGCCCAACAGTTCTTTGGTGGTAATCTGTTTGCGGTTTCGTTCATGATTTTTATACAGATCTGTATTGGAGCTGCACTCGTCGTCCTCATGGATGAAGTAGTGACAAAATGGGGTATCGGCTCTGGTGTGGGTCTCTTTATTATTGCTGGTATATCGCAGGCAATTGTCAACGGGTTCATCAACTGGGTGCCGGTTGCTGACCAGTATCCTGTCGGGTTCTTCCCCCGTCTTGTTGCTATTGGTATCGACGGCGGTAACTATCTCACTTTCTTTGGAAAAGATATTCTCGCATTTGTTACTACTATCACCATCTTCTTAATCATTGTATACGTGGAATCCACACGCATTGAGATTCCGCTCGCCCACGCGCAGGTACGTGGAGCACGGGCGCGTTTCCCGGTAAAACTCATCTACGCCAGTGTTCTGCCGATGATCCTCGTGATGGTGCTTCTGGCAAATATCCAGATGGTCGGGATGTTCCTCTCGAATGTCGGGATCACGATACTTGGTAAATTCGATGGCTCCATCCCCATGAACGGTATCATGTACTTCCTTGCACCAATCAATGGCCCGTCCGACTGGATGTGGTGGATCAACGATCTTGGCCATCCGGCATGGGAGGTGCTTTTACGTCTGGGCATCAATACAACAATTATGGTTGTCGGTGGTGCGATCTTCGCACTGTTCTGGATCAAGACTGCAGGGCTTGACTCAAAAGATGTTGCCCAACAGATCCAGCGCTCAGGCATGTCCATTCCCGGCTACCGCAGGAATCCGCAGGTACTGGAAAAGTATCTTGACCGGTATATCCCCCGTGTCACAGTGATTGGTGGTGTCTTTATCGGGTTGCTCAGTGTTGTAGCCAACCTCTTTGGTGTCATCGGTGCTGTGAGCGGAACCGGTCTGCTCTTGACGGTGAGTATCACGTACCGGCTCTATGAAGAGATAGCAAGCCAGCAGATTATGGAGATGTACCCATTCATGCGGACATTCTTTGGAAAAGAGTGAGTTTTTAGGAAAGGGACACAAATGCAGGGACGAAAGGTCATCATAACCGGTGTACCGGGCGTAGGCAAGACGACGGTAGTCAACGAGGCATTGAAGAAACTCAAGAGTGAAGGGGTCGAATACCAGTCCATTAATTTTGGCACCTTCATGTTTGAAGTGGCAAAGAACGACAATGTTGTCCAGGACAGGGACCAGATGCGTACACTCGATCGCACCGTCCAGAAACGGCTTCAGCAGCGTGCTGCCCAGGCAATTGCCCAGATAACGGGCAATGTGCTCATCGATACGCACGCATCGGTCAAGACGCCAACAGGCTATCTGGCGGGACTTCCCGAATGGGTGCTCCGCGAGATTATGCCAGACACAATAGTTCTCGTTGAAACGGATGATGATCAGATTCTCATGCGGCGATTGAACGACGAAACCCGATCACGGGATAAAGAAGGGTCCCGTGCGATTGGGGAACACCAGCAGTTCAACCGCTCTATTGCAGCGGGCTATGCAATGATCACGGGTTGCACGGTAAAAATTGTGATCAATGCTGATTTACTACTCGAACGTGCTGCCGAGGATATGGCAAACGTGCTCAGGTGAACAGATGGATTTTGCTAAAATCTGGGATAAATACGGTATCTACATAGCGCTTGGTTTCATGATGCTGATGATGTTCTCGTACAGCGTCGAGTGGTTACGGATAGGTGTCGGGCGGGGTATCGATGGCGCATTTTCGCCCGTTGTTGACGGGTTTGCAATTCCATTCTATGTCCTTATCCTGATACTATCCGCATTTACCGGGCTGTACTCATCGATCATCCAGAAATACACAATCGATTACGAAAAGATGACCGATTCCCAGGAACGAATGAAAGAGTTCCAGACCGAGTATCGCGAAGCCCAGCTCTCCCAGGATGAGAAGAAGATCAAGAAGATGGATGCGAAAAAAGACAAGGTTATGCGCGAGCAGCTTGAGATGTCCCAGCAGCAGTTCAAGCCCATGGCATACATCCTGGTGCTGACGGTCCCTATCTTTTTCTGGTTGCTTTTCCGTCTTGAACAGGTGAAAAGCACGATCACGATGCCCTATGTAGGTACCATCGGACTTCATGACGCTGCGATCTGGATCATTCCTGCATGGATGCTCTGGTACATGATCTGTTCAATAACACTGAGTCAGATCATCCGGAAGTCCTTAAACATCGGGGGGCTTTGATGCGGATCACCGTGAGCGGGTTGCCCGGCAGCGGGACAACTTCACTCTCACGGTACCTGTCAGAACGTCACGGCTTTTCTTTGATATCAGCCGGGGAAGTTTTCCGGCAACTGGCCAGGGAACATAACATGGATCTTGCCGAGTTCGGGCGCCTTGCAGAAGCCGATTCGTCCTTTGACAAGATGATTGATGCCCGGCAGAAAGAGATTGCAGAGAAGCAGGACAATATTATTGTTGAAGGCAGGCTCTCCGGCTGGATGGTGGAAAACGCCGACCTCAAGATATGGGTGCATGCACCTATCGGCTGCCGTGTAAAACGGATAGTCTTCCGTGACCACGTGGTCGATGAGAAAACTGCCGGCGATGTAACACTGGAGCGCGAGCAGTGCGAAGCATTGCGGTACCGGTCGTACTATTCCATTGATATCAACGATCTATCTCTCTATCACCTGACCCTGAACTCCCAACACTGGGGTGTTGAAGCGCTTGGTGCCATTGTTGATACAGCGATCGCCCAGATAAAACGCTAATCACCGGAATAGTTATTTTCTCGTCTTTATAACGAAATGCACTTTTCTGATCAGTTCTATTATCCTGACGATTTTTAAAGAGTTTTTAGGGAAATCATTTTTCGTGTGGCAAAGGGTATGATAACTGTGGGAGATAAGATCGTAGTTCAGCTGGTCCGTTCGTGGGACAACA
>JAURZP010000110.1 GCA_030653335.1 Methanoregula sp.
AGGAGTACAACGGAAGGTGGTATGATGTCAGCATATACCCGGTTCATGAACAGCAGGGAAGAATTTCTGACCTTGCCATTTATTGTCATGATATAACGCCCCATAAGGAAGCGATTGAAAACCAGTTAAGGATTGCAAAACTCGAATCCCTCGGCCTTCTCGCAGGAGGAATCGCGCACCAGTTCAACAATATTCTGACCAAGGTTTTAGGAAATATCTCTCTTGTGCAATCCTTAATCGATGAATCAGAGGAAGCGTCTTTACGTCTTTCAGCCGCAGCAGAAGAAGTATACCAGGCCCGCCAGCTGACCGGCAGGCTCCTCACATTCTCCCGGGGGGGCGAACCGGTCCGGAAGATTACCGATATCGTCCCTCTTATTGAAGGTGCTGTACAGCACGCAGTCGCCGGGCAAACCTCCACTGTTACTTATTCCATTGAAAAACCTCTTCCAAAAGCGTTTATTGACAATACCCAGATCACCGAAGCATTATTCCAGATCCTGGAAAATGCGGTTCATTCCATGGAAAAAGGCGGGGCAATACAGATTGGCGTGCAAAAAGAGCATGTCCCGGTCACAACACCGTTGCTCAAGAGCGGGGAGTATCTTGTCATCAAGGTTAAAGATGAGGGAACGGGTATCCCTCCGGAAAAACTGGGCAAGGTATTTGATATTTATTTCACTACCCAAACGGGAAGACATGGGCTCGGTCTGCCGATTGCACTCTCCATCATCCGCAGGCATGGGGGTGACATCAGGTTCACGTCAGAACCCGGGAAAGGAACACAGGTGAAGGTCTATATCCCGGTTGCAGAACCTGAACTGCCGCGGGAGGGGATGAAAAAGTCCGTAATTCATGTGCTTATCATGGACGATGAATATGCAATATGTGACATTGCCTCCACATTCTTAACCAATAAAGGTTACCTGGTAACTACGGCATCCAAGGGGGAAGAAGCGATTGAGATGTACCAGTCTGCAATGAAAAGCCCCCTGCCGGTTGATGTAGTCATCCTTGACCTCATCATTCCTGCAGGACTTGGAGGTGTGGAGACAATGGCTGCCTTAAAGAGATTGGACTCCGGTGTCCGGGCTATTGTTTCAAGCGGATACTCAGATGATCCCGTTATTGCCAATCCCCGGCGTTACGGTTTT
>JAURZP010000111.1 GCA_030653335.1 Methanoregula sp.
ACGCTGAAAATAAAATAAGCCCATTTAAAGCGTATTTTGACAAAAGGAGCCCCTTTTAAAAAAGTGCTTTTCATACCCTACCCTGGAGCGAAAATAGGTATTGGCATATGCCCGGCACTGGAGGAGCGAACGAACACCCCCTCCAACCCATACAAGATTTTCCCGGATGTCACAAGCGGCGTGCGTACCCAAAATCCCAACCAGATATTTATTACAACAATTTTTCCCACATAGCAACAGCGATCTCTTCTTTTGTCCCACTCACCGCAAACTTATCCCCACGCGTCACTATCACATACTCGCCGCATTCACTACCCATGGTTTCGGGGGCATTTACCAGAACCATCTCAATATCCCCACTGGAAATCATTTCATCTGCGATCTTTTCCTGGTCTCTGCCCAGCTTGAATGCAACAGTTTTGGAAGAATATTTTTTTACTACTTCATCGAGCAGTTTTGGAAGGGGTTTAAGATCAATATGAACCGGCTTTCCACTGGGAATTTTCCCGTCAATTTTTAGTGGAGCAAAATCAGAGATCGCTGCTGCACTGATATACACATCCGCACCTTTCCTGACAAAACAATCGTTCACCGCAGTGCGCATCTGATCAGCAGACTCGACATAAACATTGTCAACGCACGGAAATGTATCCCGGTGAACAACGGTCACATCTGCTCCGAGACGATATGCCTGAAGAGCAAGTGCTCTTCCCATCAGTCCGCTCGAACGGGTGGTCAGCACTCGGATATCATCCACCGGTTCCCGGCAGGCACCGCTGGTGATCAGCACACGTTTTCCTTTGAGGGGTTTTTGTAAGACTGCCCGCTCGCAACAGAGAACAATCTCTTCAGTATCAGCGATCTTTGCCTTTCCTTCTTCAATCTTTGGTCCGGCAAATTCCACCCCCCAGAGTTTCACGCGCTCAATATTTTCAACAACTGCCGGGTGACGATACATGCTGTGGTGCATGGCCGCAACGATGATTACCGGTTTCCTGCTGCCAATCGCAGTTGTGGCAAATGTTGTGACCGTGGTGTCATCGATACCAGAAGCAATTTTTCCAAGAGTGTTTGCGGTGCAGGGCGCAATGAGCAGCAGGTGCGCACTTCCCTCATCCCCGCAATATTGCACATGCTCAACCATGCCGGATAAACGCTGGATAGTCTCCCTCCCGCTGGCATAGGTGAGCGCGTCCGGGTGAATGATACCGGCTGCCGCAGCGCTCATCACCGGCTGGACCGTTGCACCACGCCGCCGCAATGCGTGAATGAGTTTTACTATTTCGACAGCTGCGATACTTCCGGTGACTGCGACAACGATCTGTTTTCCGGCAAGGGTCTGTACAAGAGTCATTGGAGAGTCACATCCTGCACCACATGCCAGTCATGTGGCCGGTATTTCTTCACTTTATGTACAATGATGGTGGGAGAAAAACCTGCGCCCTCACACATCTCGCGTATTATATTCTCTACACTCCCGATACTGTGGACATGAATGGTGCTTCCGCTCTCCACATAATCCAATGCAACTGGCAGAAACAGGATTGCATTAAAATGTCCCATGATGATCCTTTCGTAGATTCCAAAGAGAAGATCCTTGCAATCACCAAGTGATGCCTCCACATGATCGGATAACCCGTTCACTAAAATATTTTGTTTCAGGTAATCAAAGGCCACCGGATTGATCTCCATTGCATGCACGTGCCCCCCGCTCCCCGCAATGGGTATCGTGAAGTAACCGATGCCGGCAAACATGTCAGCTACCCGTTCCACACAATCACTGTCCCTCACAAGTGTTGCCATCCGCAGTTTCTCTTCACGGTTTCCCTGCGAAAACATCACCTTGCGGGGATCTAAATGATAGGTATACCCGTTCTCCTGGTGCCGGACTTCACCGACATCTCCCCAGAGAACTTCCGTTGACGGGGTCCGTGTCACATCATTGAGTGACTCTATCCAGAGCACGCCCTGAGGTTGGCGGAATTGTACGATCTCTTCAACCTCAGAACGAGCAGGTTTCTTGCCATGAATCACGGCAATTTCACCGATCATGAAAAAACCTTTTCCTTTGTAACGTGCTCTTTTGGGAATCACGCAATCAAACGCAGCATCCTCTTTGACCGGAACCCAGATCGTATCACCCTCTGCATAAGGACTCCGGCTTGTGTCGATCCAGTCCTCTTTCTGGACGGTCCGGATCTTTTCTTTGGGCACCGCTCTGACGCGCATTTCTTACCTGACTACGATGATCTGCTCCCCATCGCGTAAAATATTGAGATGATCCCCGGGCCGGGCACACATCCATGCAAATTTCTTAAATTCGATTGTATGACCGGTATCCGGATCGAGAATTCCAATAATATCCTTATCGGAAAAAACTACCTGTGCCGCTATTGAATTCCGGGCATTACCGACAATTCTTTCCACATCATCATCTTTTATTGCGCGGAAACTTCCATCAGCAAGATCCATCACCCGGATGTGATTTGACTCTACGCGATCAACTTCTGCATATCTTCCTCTTGATAAGACCACGTCCTGTTTCTGGAAACGGGGTATGCGTAGTGCATAGGTGATACGAAAGAGCTGTCTTCCGTTTTTTTCCCCAACCAGTTTTGGATGAGTAGTGTACCGGCCCCCTAACTGGGCAATGATATTTTTACAGATCAAAGTTCCGATATGCTGCGATCCGATGATGATGTCAAGACCGTCACGTATCTCGTTCATGTCATTGATAAATGAAAGACGCTCTCCTCCTGCCTGGAGATTATCTTCAACCTGCTGGGCGATAGTTGATGCCTGCTGGATCTCGTACTTGCTTGGAATTCTCCCATCGGCACGCACCTGCACCACACCCTCATAGTAACTTCCACTGATACGGTTGCAGCGATCGCATTGCTCTTTATGCCAGACAAGTTCAACTGTGCATTTCTCTTCAACAGGTTTGTCATACAGTTCACCGCGGACAACAAGGTAGGCGCGCGATCGGTTCACGGTCATATCCACAACCGTGACATCAATAACTGCCTTTTTTACATCCGGGTGCAGGTGCACAGCAGATCTCGCCAGATCCGGTGCAATGTCCGCCCGTTCTTTTATAGAATCCGTCCAGGTACCTGCAATTTTAATTGCATTACAGCTCGGGCAATGGGTGCTCATTGCACGTTTGTCGCAGGAAAACCACCTGGTACTCTCCACCTGGCACTGACTACAAATCCCCTCTTCTTGTGTTGGTTTGCCACATTTCGGGCAGAATCGATCCTGTATACTCATAGTTAAATCCGGTAGATCTGTGCGTGCGGCACTTTTCCTATCATGATACATTCTGAGCGGGTGACAAGGTTCAAAGAAATTGCCACGTTAACCGCACGCTCGCCCATTATGTTAATATTTCCCGCTGTTTTCAGCGCTGCCTGCACTTCTTCTTCGCTTGCCGGAATAGTGCCATAAAATGAATCGTGGACTGTGACTGTGATCTTGTCATGGGTAATTGTTGTATTGAGAAGTTCCCGGTCACAGACAGCAACCACATCGGCCGACCCGGGAAAGTGATGAATTTTTAAAAACATTGTTCATTTATTGGGCTTTATGGCATGAAAAAGGTAAGCAGGGGAATTATGCCAGCGTGACTACAACACCATATACTTTCTCAATCGTTTCTGAATGAATGCGGAAACAATCTTCCTGGGAGATCAGGCCGTTTTTGAGCAGCAGGTTCGTATACCGTGGCACTGATTTGGGTCCAATCACCGCACCCGGACGGGAATTTTCATCCATAAAATCACTCTCAAGAGTAAACGGTCGTTTGTCACGCGCAAGCTTAGGGATTGCTTCGTGTTTTGCGATAAGAGATGGATGAAGGGGCGTATCCGGAGAACCGTAATGTTTCACCACCCGCTCTATTGGCACCTTTACTGCCTGTGCCATCTCCACGATATCAGCACACGGCCCGCTCTCGGCATGGATCTGGAGTGCACAATTGCATTCCGCTGCAAGGCTGAGCGCGTGCAGAAGCACATCGTTTGAGGCAGCAAGAATCTCTGAGTCTACATCATAGTGCGGTCTCCCACTCTTGAGCGCTACAGCGTTTCCATCCCTGACATACCGGGCAGCACAGTCAAGACCGGCTTTCATCACAGTAACTGCCTGTGCCAGACTCATGCGTTCGGTCAGCCGGCTGATCTCTGCCGGGTGAACCCCCAGCACCGTAAAGACCACAAGCCCGGTCTCAGAAACCATTTCTGCAACCCGTAAAGTCTCATCAAAAACTGCGTGATAGTCGGCACCGCTGGTGGGATGTACGGAAAGTGACCAAGAGGGTTTTGAGACAAGAAACATATGCGTTCCTCCGGCTCTCATAAAATCCTTTGCAGCTTCAATCCCTCTCCCATTCACAGGATCGATATGGATATGATCGTCAGTGATGGGAAATGCCGGGGATTTCATTGCACTCCACAATCTTCATGAGCGGATAACCGGATTCCGGTAAAAGCTGTGCCCGACAATATGTAAATCCGACACGAGTGATTATTTCAACATCGAACATCAGCCCGGAAAGTTCACTGTACCCGAATGCATTTTCTGTCATCAGTTTCCGGTTCAGGTGAACAGTGATCTCTTCGACAAACGGCTGGAGTATTACGGCTTTTTCTATTGCCACCTCTACACTTGATGCAGAATTCCGCGAAATAGGAGTGCCCACCCACTGGTGGTACAGGGCACCGAGTTTGATCCCCGCTTCAAAGACTGCCTGTTCTCTGTCAGTTTTCATAAACACCTCATATCAACTGGACGAGTCCCTGTTTAGGTTCCATTGCTTCACCGTTTCGCAGGAGCATGTCGATGCCATCTCTTACTTTGTCTTTTTCAAATCCTTTGGAAGTAACAGCAATGATCACCTGATCAATACCGGCTCGTTTTCCTTCTCCGCCAATGTCACGGATCGCATCCTTGATCACCCTTACGAGATCCCTCTTTTCCTTGGAGATGCCGGTTGTAACCTTGTCAATATCAAAGGTGCCGGTCTTTGCATCATAAGCAACCTGGCGCAGGCAGGCATCAACGATTTGGATCACCCGCTGTGCATCAGAAATCTCAATTTTGTTCGAGAGCCGGATGCGGGCACTTGCTTCAGCAAGTCTTACGAGCGCTTCAAGTTGGCGGGCGGTGACCGGAACCGCTTTGTTGGGTTCGGCAAGTCCCCTGAGACCAAGATAATATTTTATAAGCGCATCCTTTGCCTCAATTGAGAGAATGGGAAAGCAGGTGCGTTTTGCATAGGCAATATATTTCCGTAACAGGGCAGGATCAATATCGGGCATCACCGGTTTTAGCTGCTGCTGGATGGATTCCAAAGTCAAACCCGGAATGGGTGTTTTCTTGTTCTGTTCGATCATCTCCCCGACAGTATGTGTTTTTATAATGTGCTCTGCGATGGCCAGATCCCGTTTCTGTTCAGGCTGATCGGCCATGATAAAGATTAAGTCAAACCGCGAAAGCAGGGATGGAGGCATGTTGATCTGGTCAGATATATCGCCAAACATATCAAATCTCCCGTACTTCGGATTTGCCGCACCAAGCAGCGCGCAGCGCGACCTGAGGGTGGCAGTGATACCGGCCTTTGCAACGCTTATCGTCTGCTGCTCCATTGCTTCATGCAGGGCGGAGCGATCCTCTTTTTGCATCTTGTCCATCTCATCGACTGCTGCAATACCCATGTCAGCAAGTACGAGTGCCCCTGCTTCAAGCGTCCAGCGCCCTTCGCCAAATTCATCCTTGACTGCCGTTGCGGTCAATCCGGCGGAGGTTGATGACTGCCCGCTCGTGTAGATGGCACGGGGTGAGAGCTTGACTACATATCGTAGCAGCTGACTTTTTGCAATACCCGGGTCACCTACGAGCAGGACATGGATATCACCACGGAGACTGGTCCCGTCAGGCATCTCCTTTCGGATCCCCCCAAACATCTGCAGCATAATGGCCTGTTTGACATTCTCGCTCCCATAGATGGTCGGTGCAACCGATTGGGTAACCATACGGTAGATCATCGGGTCTCTGCTAAGAGCCATTATCTTATCTTCGGCTTCTTCGTCGATGTCGACTTCATCATACTCTTTTTCTGATCTCTCAAAAGAGTTACATTCCAAAAAGATATCAAAGACGGTACTTTTCTCGCCTTTGTTCATCCGCTGCACTGAACGGAGGATCCCGTTTACAGTAACCCGTTCACCCGGTGATAATTGGCCTGAGATATCATCGGTTATGTCAACATCCAGCGTCTGGGGTTGTTCTCCTCCCCTGAGTCCTTCAGGAGATTCCTGTATCCTGAGTTTCTGGGAGTCTACAAACTTTGAGCGCTTGGGTAAGAGTTCAAGTTTTTTAAAGGCACAGCCATCAGTGGCGCACCCGTCAGGTTCAATGTATTTTCCAAACTTCTGTTTCTTAACTGTGAAATGACCGGCAGGGCATTTAAAAACCGCTTCAACCACGCGTGGACGGACTTCGGTAGTCTTTCGCAGGGTACCTTCTATAGAAACAAACGTATTGATATCATCCGA
>JAURZP010000114.1 GCA_030653335.1 Methanoregula sp.
TTGGAGTCGCTGAGCATCCGCAGCGCACGGTTCACACGGGCAAGTTCCATTTCCGCCCGCTTGCGGTCGGTGATATCCTGGGCAAGCACTGCAACACCGATGATCTCTTCTTCAGTCCTGATGGGGCTGTGTGACATGAGAAAATATTGCCGTGAATGGAGTTCTTCCCCCGAATAAGCCTCCTCTACGACAGGCTCTCCGGTTAACGCCCGATCAAGGTTGTGTCTGGCGGTTTTTCGATCCTCTTCCACGGTCATATACTCCAGTATACTGTGGCCCGGTTCGATCTCCGCGCCGTAGAGCGTTTTCATGGTGGCAGCATGTCCCCGGTTAAAACTGGTGTAACGGTAGTGCCGATCCACAGAATAAATAAGTGCATCAGCGCCGTCAATGATACAGCGTAACGTGGAATACTGTTCATTCAGCTTCTCTTCAGCAACTTTTCGTTTGATCAGTTCTTTTTTTATGGTCACCGCCCATATTCCGGCAATCAGGAACAATACAAGCAAAATGAGAATAGTATAGACGTAATTCCGTTCTGTGATCTGCTCCCGGGTTTCAAAAACAGTCTCCTTCGGTTGCCACTTCTCGATAATTTTCTCGTACGTGCCGTCAGATTTTATAATTTGCAGTGCAGTATTGATTTCATTCAGCAGTTTGGTATTCCCTTTCTTTACCGCAATTGAAGAGTAGGAAGATTCAACAGGCTCACCGGATATCTTGATATTTCGTATATTATTTACCGCAAGAATATAGGATCCAACCCGGTAGTCCACGACAACTGCATCAAGAGGACCTTCATTCAGCTGTCTGAATCCTTCAGTAAAATTGGGAATGATTATTAATTGAACCTGAGGATCTTTTTCTAAAAGACGCTGGGGCAGGCCTCCCGATTCGACTCCAACCCGTAAACCGCGAAGACTTGAGAGTCCTGATATGCCCATCCGGTCTGCACGGGTAAAAATGGAAAAATGTGATTCAAGTAACGGATCTGAAAAATCATAGACTTTTTTACGCTCTTCAGTCGGGTTTATCTGGATAAGGGCATCTGCGTCACCCCGGGCAACAAGCACCTGAGCTTCAGACCAGTTCATTGCTTTGATTTCAATGGGTTGGGGCATATGTGTTGCAAGCGCACGAACGATATCAACAGCAACCCCGGTGGGGGTAGTCCCGTCCAGGAAGACTACCGGGGCTATATTCTTGTTACCGAGAAAAAGAAGTGTGGTGGCATTGGATGCTTCAGCCAGCGGTTCAGTTGGCTTTGCGGCCAGCGTCTGGATAGCCAGGGCCTGATTAGGCTGCGCTGCCGTGGCGCACGCAATGAAAATGGCAGCGATGAGAATCAGCAAAATTAAGGACATCCAAAGTTGCTTCTTCATTTGCTTTTCTCCTCATACATGATTGGGGAAATTGTTGTCAGAATCCAAAAACCGGTTGATGATCCACTTGTTTATTCCCGCCTTACCGGAGTCCGCCTTTGATGAAGGTCTCGGAATATTGGTGGTCGGTATCCATGATGTGCGTTGTAACCCATTCCTTGAGAAAATTCATGAGATCAAGGGAAAGGCCGAGGCGGCCGGTATGATACTCTTTCTGGAAATCAGAGACCTTCTTGACAAATGCATCATGCTTCATCTTGTGTGCAAGATACCCGGGATAGTTGAACTTCTGCATGTACTTCTCTTCCGTCTGGAAGTGGTAGACCGTGTAAGATGCGAGCTCCTGGAGTGTCGATTCCAGCACCTGTTTTCCCTGTCCGCCTTTCATGGCATCATGAAGGTTGTTGACAAGTCCGATGAGTTTCTTGTGCTGGTCGTCAATCTCTTTGACCTTAACACTCAGTTCATCATTCCATGTAATGAGTGGCATGCTTTCATGCTTCCCTATCTGTGTATTTAATCCTACTCATGCCGGTGGCAACGGGCAGGGCTTTCCGGCGTTTACCGGGATTCCGGATTTCACCCGGATTAATTATTCCCGCGAGGTACATACAGGCAAATCAGAAAAGTTCCAGCAGGTTCTGGATCCAGGGCGAGGCCGCCAATACGAGGGTCGTGGAGATGGGCACTGACAACGCGAGCCGGATCCGGGAGGGTGAGTGAAGTGAATCCTGTATGAACGGGCCAGTTACTCATTAAGGGAAAACCGGTATGCATCCCGGGGAATGGCAATTACGAACCGCACACCCTTCCCGGGCTCGCCCGTCTCTTCAATCGTCAGACCCGTAATTGCCAGGATTTCCCGCGAGAGGAACAGCCCGAGACCGGTATTTTTTCCAAACCCTTTCTGGAAGAGATGCTGCTTGTCTTCATGGGAGATACCGACCCCGTTATCCTCGTACATGATCTCCGCCCCGTGGGCCGTTTCATGGAAGGAGAACCGGATCCGGCTGACCCGCTCGCCGTGGCGGAGAGTGTTCTCCATGAGATTGTAGAATACTTTCTCAATAAGGCTGTCAGCAAATACTTTCACGGAAGGGAGATCGGCAGCAAACTCAACGGTATCCAGTAGGGGCAACTGGGACCGTGCCGTCTGGATAATCTGGGCAATATCCTGCCATTCCGGGGCTTTGACCCCAATATCTTCGTAGAATTTCGTGAACTCGATCTGGTTAGTAATCGCTTCTGCAGCACGCTCTTCTTTTTTCATAAAGTTAAGAAGTTCCGGATCAGTGGCTTTCATCTGGGAGAGTCCAAGGAAACCACGCAATGCCAGGAGCTGGTTTTTGATATCATGGCGGGTGATGGACGAGAGCATGGTGATCTTCTTATTCGCCTGCCGGAGCGCATCTTCCATCTTCTTGCGTTCCGTGATATCGAGCAGTGATATGACCACTTTTTTAAGCGTCTGTTCAAAGCCGGGAACCACGATCGTTTTCAGTAACACGATCTTCCGTTCACCCGACACGGTCTGGAGGGGGATCTCGCACTCAAACCAGGTCTTCCCCATGCTTATGGCTATGAGTTCTTCCCGGAACGTATCATAGGATTCCGGGGTAAAAACCGATGAAAGACCCCCCGAAAATTCCTGGAGTGAATGCGCACCGAAGAGGGCCATGGTTGCGTGGTTGATCCGCGTGACATTCACCATCCATACACAGGACAAGACATCTTCCGGGTGCGTTTCAAAGTACGTTTTGAAATCTCTGACTCCTTCATCTTTTTTCGTATCCATCCAGAACCTGATGTCAGAGAAGTCCTCTTCCCAGAGGGAGATCGGAGACTCGTCAAACAGGATGCGGTACCGTTCCTCGCTCTCCCGGAGTGCTTCTTCTGCCACTTTCCGTTCCGTGATATCCAGCAGGTTGCCGGAGATCGCAGGCCGGCCCTGGAACGGGATCAGTGCCCCCATGATACTGACATGGATGGTCCGGTTATCACGGGTCACCATCCTGCATTCATATACACTGATCTCCTCCTTATGGTCAAGACGGCCCTGCATCTTATCACGGACTAAAGCCCGGTCTTCAGGATGGACCAGGGTCATGGGGTCCATACCAATCATTTCCTCCGGGGTATACCCGTACATTCCCGCAAATGTAGGATTGACATACCGGATGACACCATCCAGGAATATATAAATCCCCGTCAGAGATGTCTCGCTTAAGGTGCGGAACCGTTCTTCGCTCTGGCGCAGGTCATCTTCTATCTGTTTGCGTTCGGTTATATCGAGAACGATGCCCTGATAGTGAGTGATCCGACCCGCATCATCGCGCCGTATCCAGGTTCGATCATCAATCCAGCGGACTTTTTTTTCTGCTGTGATGATGCGGTATTCCTGGCTGAAATGTTCCCGTCCCTTTTCAGAACTGTACCGTGTCACTTCCGCTGCAACACGGGCAAGGTCCTCCGGGTATATAATCGTTGAAAAAATCACATTACCGGAAAGGAAATTATCTGCTGTGTACCCGAACTGGTCAATATTATCCGATACAAATTCAACCGGCCATCCCTCTTCTGCTCTCCAGACAAAGGCAATAGCCGGGCTGTGCTGAATGACCAAATCAAGCTCCCGAAGTGCTTCCTCCGCCCGCTTGCGCTCGGTGATGTCCCGGACCACAGAGAGAACCAGCATTTTATCATCGTGTCTGAGGACATGGGCGTTGATCTCTACCGGAATTATCGTCCCGTTCCTGTTCCGGTGTCCTGTCTCAAACCGTGAATGCCCCCTGGAGATGATCTCCTTACCAATATCCTCAATCGGGCGGTTATGGTATTCTGTAGTAAAATCGAGCGGGCTGTGCTGCAGCAGTTCCTCCCGTGTGTATCCCAGCATCCGGCAGGTAACCTCGTTGACTTCGAGGTACTTCCCGGGGAGGCCGTCATCACTCACCTCATGAAGTTCAATAGCATCATTGATATTATTGAAGATCTCCCGGAACTTCTGTTCACTCTCTTTGAGTGCCTCTTCAGCAGTCTTCCGTTCGGTGATATCTGTCAGGAAAAGCGTAAGCCCGATGACATTCCCGTTTTCATCGGTAACGGGGTTGTAGATATCTTCGTACCACCGGCGTTCGAACGCCGTATCGCCATAGACCTCAATAACGGTGAATGATTCCCCGATAAGGGCACGGTTGAAATTGATGACTGCTTTTTCCCGGTCTTCGGTGCTCCTTATATAATCGAGCATGCGATTTCCTAAAACGATGTCAGCCCCCCAGATCTGTTTCATCGTAATGCGGTGGTTCTCATTGAAGGCTGTGTACCGGTACTGCCGGTCAAGAGCAAAGATCACGACATCTTTAGGACTCTCAACCACTCCCTTGAGGATGGCAAACGATTTCCTGACAGATTCTTCCGCCAGCTTGCGGGCAGTGATATCGGTATGGGCTGATATCCAGACGTTCCCGAATTCAGGATGCTTAAAGGTGGATATCACCGCGAGACACCAGAAGGTTGTCCCATCTTTCCTGATGTTTTTGAGTTCTCCCCTCCACTCTCCCAAGTCATTGAGTACGCTCATGATCTCCCGATCGGTCTCCTCAGGGCTTAATTTGTCATCTGGTGCATTAACCACGGAAACGTGTTTGCCAGTCAGCTCGCCTTTTTCATATCCAAACATCCGATCAAATTTGGAATTGGTGTAGACGATAACCCCATCCCCTGTCCGGACCAGGTTAATCCCTTCAGCAATGGTCTCGAAGATCTGGTTCTGGAGACGGATTTTACCCTCAAACCCCGTGCGTTTGGTAATATCCCGGTTGATTCCCCGCCGTCCGATAAGGTTTCCCTGCGGGTCATACATTGACTGGCAGACATGTTCGATCCAGCGTGTCTGCCCGTCTTTCCGGATAATGCGAAACTCTAAGGAGAAGGAACGGGATGGTGAGCGGTAGGTTTCCTGATGTTGTGTGAAGGCAGCGCGATCATCGGGATGAATTATCCGGACCAGCGCGCCGGGATCTGTATAAAACTCATCCGGAGCATAGCCGGTGATAGCCATACACGACGGGGTTATGTAGACGAATTTGCCCCCGGTGTCGGTCCAGAATTCCCAGTCCGTGGTGAAATCTGCATGCAGTTTTAACTTCTGTTCGCTCTCTTCCAGGGCTTTCCGGCCGGTCATCAGCTGCTCGGACAGATAAGCAACAACTGCAGCAATCCCGACAAACACCAGGAAGCGGTACCAGGTCCCGATGATAATGTCGGACTGTCCCGGATCATAGAAATACACCAGTGCGACATAAGCAAACGAAAGGAGCACCGCGGGAATAAGACCGCGATACCGGTAACGGTAGACCAGGAGCACGATCGGGAAATAGAACAAGTGCATGAAGATGATCGTGATGCCGTGCGAGAGGCAGTATACAGAGAAAAGCAGGACTGCTGCGGTGCTCGCTATAATGAGGACCAGCCAGCCACGTTCAGAATATATCCATTCCGGAATCCTGCCAGGATCACCTGGGGTAGGGGCACGGGTTTGTATCAGGCCATGGTCCTGTTCTTTATCCGGTCCTGCCATATATCCATCTCTTTTAATCTGTTGGATGCCTTATCGCAATTCAGACAAAATAACCTAAACAATAACGATATCTATCTTATATTTAAAATGCACCCTGGGTTATGAGAGGAATGTCTCTCCGGTTTCGTACATCGCAGATAGGTGAAAAGAGTTTACGAGCACGCTCGTGATGGGGTTGGACACCGACAATACGGGCCGGATCCGGGAAGTAGAATGATGACTCTCAGGATGATCCGCATTTGCCTGTTTCGATCCGCTGACGTTTTTTTTAATTTCTTGCCGGGTGCATTTCCGGCACCGGCATGCTGAACTGGTGACCGGGGGGTCTTAAAAGTCCCACCGTATACTTTATTATACCACAGAAGTATTATTCAATCAGAAATCTCCTATGCTGCACACCTCCTGCTTCTCTGCATTCTCCGCTGACGAACTGATCGATAAATACCGGCAGATCAGCTCGTTCCGTCCAACCATCGGAATCATCTTCTCCTCTATTGCCCTTGACATTCCGGATCTTGTTGCAGCAATACGCCCTGAAGGCATTCCGGTCTTAGGCTGTTCCACGGCCGGGGAAATTCTGGTCGAAGGGGAAGCAGAACCGTTCCTTGACCAGTCAGCAGTCTGCTGTTTTATGGACTTTGACCCGGCCCTGTTCCGCATATCCCTCTTTGAACGTGGGGAGGAAACCTCGTTCACGCTGGGACAGCATATCGGAAAATGGGGAAGCAGGCAGTTTTCAAAACCCGCCTTTATCATTGCCATTGCCGGCCTGAAAAACGATGGCGAGGCGATTGTCCATGGCATCCAGGAGGTTGCAGGGACAAAAGCCCCGCTGTTTGGCGGGATGGCCGGTGATGACGGGCTCTTAAAAGATACCATAGTCTTTTCAGGCGATCGTATCTCCCATGACGGATCTGTTGTCCTGGTCTTCGATGCGGACAGGGTTGATGTCTTTGGCATCGCATCGAGCGGCTGGGTCGGCATCGGGGCAGAGATGATGATCACATCCTCGGAAGGAAACACGGTCCACACCATCAACGGCAGGCCGGCAACCGACGTGTTCAAGGAGTACCTGGACGTGAAGGATAACGACCTCCAGCAGATCGGGATCAACTTCCCGCTCCAGATCCGCCGTCCTGACGCGACCGAGGTCCTGCGTACATTTCTCTCGGTTGATTTTCCATCAGGTTCCCTCACCTTTGCCGGCTCGGTCCCCCAGGGGTCGCTGGTCCGGTTCTCAAGCTCGTTTGGCTACCAGACGATCGAGCAGGCAGTCCGGGAACTGGAAGCGTATCATGCAGATCATCCTCATGCGTCCCTGCTCCTCCTCTTCTCCTGCATAGCCCGGTACCGGGTTGCCGGATCGATGGCTGCGGATGAGGTTCTCACGGCATCCCGGCTCTGGAACGCCCCGCTGGCCGGGTTCTTCACCTATGGGGAGATCGGGCATAACCGGCTCGGCACCTGCGACTTCTACAATGAGGCGCTCTCTCTCGTCCTCATCAGCCTGCGGAAATGATCCTTTTATGAAGCCGTTTGACGATCTGGAAAAAGCCCTGTCTGCCCTTCTTAAAACACTTCCGCCGGAAGAGCGGTTGCGGTATGAAACGCACATCCGGAGAACCGCTGGCAGTATCCGACGGTTGGAAACGGGTAACACCCTCCTGCTCCGCGAACGCTCTTCCATCCATGCACTGCTCAAGAAGACATCCGAAGACCTGATCCACCGCTACCAGACCCTCTTTGAGAATTCCGGCACAGGAATGGCCGTCATCGAGGATGATGGGACGGTCTCTTTAGTTAATTCCGTATTCGAGCAGATGACAGGATATTTACGGGGGGAGACTGAACATCTCCGCTCAATCTTCTCATTCGTTGTTCCAGAAGAACGGGAGAGGATCATGGCGTATCACAAGGCACGCAGGAATAGTGACGAGACCGTTTCCAGCCATTACGAGACCCGGATAATAAGAAATGATGGCAGCGTGCTGGATATTGTCGTGAGCGCCCAGGTCTTCCCGGGCACACTCCAGAGCATCGTATCCATGATGGATATTACCGAACGGAAACGTGCCGAGGAAGCACTTCGGCTCGCCCATACGAAGCTCAACCTCCTCTCCAACCTTTCCCGCCACGACATTCTCAACCAGCTCACCGTGCTGAGCGGCTATCTTGAACTTTCAAAAGCACTGACAAACGAGCCCCGGCTTCTTGAGTATATCCGGAAGGAGACCGACGTGACGGATAATATCACGGACCTGATCAGCTTCACCAGGGATTACCAGGAGATCGGTATTCAGTTCCCAACCTGGCAGGATCTTGAGATGACGATCGTCCGGGCAACCCGAAACATAAACCCGGGTGCGATCCGGTTGGAAGTGGTGGTAGAACCCGTCATGATCTATGCAGATCCGCTCCTGGAACGGGTCTTTTACAACCTGATGGAGAATGCACTCAAGTACGGCAGGACCTTAACGAGGATCCGCTTCTCCTTTATCCGTTCAGACAATAGCGGGATCATTGTCTGCGAAGATGACGGGGTCGGGATCCCTGCCGGTGAAAAGGAGAACATTTTCCAGCGAAAATATTTCCAGCATACTGGTCTTGGCATGTATCTCTCCCGTGAAATCCTGGCGATAACGGGAATCACGATCACGGAAAACGGCGAGCCCGGAAAGGGGGCCAGGTTTGAGATCGTCGTACCAGAAGGGGCGTGGAGATTTACCCGGACAAAATAACTCATGCAACCTCGTGCTCCTGCTGCCAGTCTCACGCCCGTGCGGAGAACCGTTCCGATGGGCGGCGTCAGGTATTTCTCCAGAGGAATTGATACAAAAAAGATCCGATGCTATGAAATCTGAACCACGAGTGAAACAACCAAAATTCTCACTTGCCCGCAAAGACAAACCAATGGCAGAGCGGGTCAGAGATACTGACAAGAAAACCCTGGCCGTATGGGCGATTGATTGTGCCGGACGTGTCCTGCCATTCTTTGAGGAAAAATTCCCGGATGACCCCCGCCCCCGGAACGCGCTCGTTGCATGCCGGGCATGGATAACAACCGGGGTTTTCAGGATGGCCGATATCCGTGCAGCTTCGCTTGCTGCCCATGCCGCTGCCCGGGAAGTGGGTAAAGATAATGCCGCCCGCTCGGCTGCCCGGGCCGCAGGCCAGGCGGTGGCAACGACACATGTTCCCACGCATTCCCTTGGTGCTGCAAAATATGCCCAGCAGGCTATCTACAGGGCCGCAAACCCCTCTGATGCTGATGCTGCCGTAGCCGGGGAACGGGACTGGCAACACCACCACCTGCTCGAATTGAGAGAAAAATGAGATTCGGACAAATAATTTTCCGGCATATAAGGTTATTTCTGACACACCGTCATCCCGGCATGATCGTTACCGGTAAATACCCCCCGGATGCGTTATAGTGAATAAGAGAGAGAGAGAGAGCGGTAGTGCTGTTTTTATGGTTTTGGTTGTTCCTTTGTAAACCGGTATGCATCTTTGGGAATCATAATCTCAAACCGCACTCCCTTCCCGGGCTCACCGGTCTCCTGGATCGTCAGGCCGGTGATTGCCAGGATCTCCCGGGAGAGGAACAGCCCGAGACCGGTATTTTTGCCAAACCCTTTCTGGAAAAGATGCTGTTTGTCTTCCGGGGATATTCCAACACCGTTGTCCTCGTACACGATCTCCGCTCCGTGAGCCGTTTCATAAAACGAGAACCGGATCCAGGTGACCCGTTCTCCGTGGCGGAGCGTATTTTCCAAAAGATTGTAGAACACTTTTTCGATAAGCCCATCGGCAAACACCGTGACGGGAGGGAGATTAATCATGACATCAATTTTATTAAGTGATTCCAGCTGGGATTGGGCTGTCTGGATAAGCTGGAGAATGTCCTGCCATTCCGGGGCATTTACGCCGATATTTTCATAGTATTTCGTGAACTCGATCTGTCTGCCAATCGCTTCAGAAGCGAGATCTCCTTTTTTGAGGTATGCAAGAACAACCGGGTCAGAAATTTTATGCCGGGAGAGTTCAAGGTAGCCACGCAATGCCATGAGCTGGTTCCGGATGTCATGGCGCGTGATGGAGGAGAGCATGGTGATCTTTTTATTCGCCAGCCGGAGCGCATACTCGATCTTCCTGCGTTCGTCAACCTCATCAGCAAGGGCGGCATTTACTCTCCGGAGTTCGTCTTCCCGCACATTGCGGTTGATCTCATCATCTGCAAGATGATCAACCATGGCATTGAACGAGTCCGAAAACTCGCCCATGAAATGGACCCGCTGGGAAAGGTCGCCGCCCGCGATCTGCCCGGCCTGCCAGGTAAGGTGCCGGAGGTTAGACTGCAGGGCCTTGAGGCTGCCGGCCATGTGCCCCCTGACAGCAAGGTCCTGCGACAGGTCGCCATGTGCTATGGCAAGGGCAAACTGCTGAGTAGCAACGATATCGGCAAGGATCTCCGCGAGCTTTTTCCGGATCTCTTCATCGGGCGAAATGACCAGACCTTCCGGTATGCGGCCATCCCGGATGGTATTGTCGATTGCCTGAATCACTTCTTTAAGGCCTTCAACGGAATCTGGTGACAATCCCTTTTTTCTATCTGCCATAGGAAAAAGATCTACCGGGCCCGCCGGTTTACTGCAAACCTGCAGGTGCGGTCGCCCGTGCACCAGCAGTCGATCTCCTTAACGTCAAACGTTTCACCGGTGAACGATTCCAGGAGGCCGGCAATGAACCCCTCGTCATAGGTACATATACCATACCCGGTTTCGGGCAGGCCAGAGCAGTCGAGATCTTCTGAGACGGTCATGACAAAGGAGCCTTTCTCCGGGTCCGCCTTCTCAATACGGAGAATACCGATTCTCATCTCCATGAGGAGATGTTGCAGTTTCCGGACAAATTCATTTAAATCTGCGGGCACCCCCACAACGTTGGTAAAAAACTCTTTTCCAGCAAGCAGCCCGGCCTTATAAAAGATCTCATCGGCTTTTTCTGCCCCGAATTCCTGCTCAAGGATATCCCGAAACGTGTACTGCATAAGGCGGTACACTTCAAGGCGTGTCAAAGGGCCAAGGTTTGGTCTTCCTGCCTTGATGTCACCAAGGAGTCTCCATGAAAAACGGTACTTTCTGCCTGTATTAGTCATGATGATTACCTGTACCTCCGGTTAAGGATTACACGGTTCTACCTAACCATATCCCGATAATAGATAAATATGTTTAGTCTCTGGCAATCATACAGGAGGCCTGGCCGGAGCCAGAGAGAGATGGATTTAATTAAGGTCAAAAAATACAAGGAAAGATGCTAAAAGATATTAGCATCGGTGGGCATCATGAGATCAATCGCCAGTTCGATCAAGAATAAAATAGCCACACTCATTTTCCTTCCGGGCCCGCACCTCCTACGAGGAATCCGTCAGCGCTGCACTCCGGCGGATTGCCGATCACATCCCAGAAGACCTTGTTCAGCAGTTTGCCGACAAGAGCGGGATTGCAAAAGCAGACATCCACCTCATCACCCCTGGTCCCTCCGGCATCGTCAGTGCAATAGACGGGAGCAACGCGATGATCACCGAAGGGGGCAGCATCTCGCTCGTCACCATCGGGCCCGGCCACAGGAACACGGACTTTGACAGGATGTTCGAGGAATGTTTCGGCATGCCACCGCACAAGGGCCTCGACAACGCCGATTCCGAGCGGGCGTCGGTCTCTGCGTCGTCACCCAGCAACCAAAAAACATCGACCAGAAGGTGCTTGCCCAGATCAACACGTTCGTGGTCATGGGCCTCGGCGACCGGGGCGACCGCGACATCATCATTAAGCAGCGCCAGGCAGGATTTATTAAAAAATGGAGATCTGGATCCAGACACTCGACCACGGCGAAGCAATCATCTCCATGATCGGCATCCTGTTTCCGTCTCAGCACCCGGATACACTACTACGAGGACTACATTGGAGGGCTCAACAAGGAGCCAAAAAGAAATATCCGAAAACGGACTTGGGACCGGGTTCTAATAAAAAAACCAGATTTTTTTGATATTAGCCGATTGTGTGGCACGATTAAAAAAATACGGGTTAAATATTTTTTTTAGGTAAAAATCACGCATTGAATAATTTCAGCACAAACGTATGGCACGACATCAGGTGGGGACGATCAGCTTCTGAATTGGTCCATGCGACACTAAAGAGCAGGAGGAGGGCATTATCAAGCGCTATAAAAAATTCATGATCCTCATCGTGTGATGGCAGAGGGGGTTTTGCGAGCAGAGCGGACTCTTCCGGCCGGAATACTTCATATGAAACCGGACGGGGCAGCGACATGTCAATGAGTAGCGCATGTTCTTTTACGATATTAAAAGCCCGCATGATTGTTGCCTCCTGTCCCACCTCCTCCATCTGCCCGATAGCAGCGGCGACTGCTCTTCGCGCGGCTTCCTTGTACTCGCCATGCGCAAACTGGACAAAGACAACCGCAGCATCATGCGCTGTATCCGGACGTACGCCAGTAAATGAACCACGGGTCTGGTCGATATAGATTTTGATGGGATTTGCGAGTTGTTTTCCCATGGCAGCGGCATCGCCGGGCATTCCAAAGCGGTACTTCAGACGGATGAGTAAGAGGGTAAGGCTTACTGCATACAACACCTGGAGGGTTATCCCGACCGTATATTCTGTTGGCACAACAAAGAAAATGATGGCATAGATGGGCGTTGACAATGCCACAATATCTTTTTTTGGCCGGATCCAGGCAAGGTATGCCAAAAGACAGGACCCAATCAGGCACCCGGCAGCAAAGAACTGAAAATTGATCTCAAATCCCATCCTCCATAAGAGGATGCCAATAAGGGTTGCACCAAAAGATGCAACAGGAATAGCGATTTCCAGGTATCGTTCCTTAACGCGATCAAGCTGTGGGGAGTTATCTTCAATAGTCATAGTATGTGATCCTGATTGTCTCAATTAAAAACAGATTAAAACCGGATAATGTGATATTAAACCTCATTCCCGGACTTTAATTTTTTTACGGATAGATACGCAGTTGATGACCGGATCCCCGGTCACAATATACCTTTTGATTACCTGTCCGAGTACCTCTACGATATCGTTCACCTTCACATCCTCATCAGGAGAGGTGAACATCTTTACCGAGATAGCGCCGGACCGGTCGGCAACGGTATATTGTGGACGGTTCAGGAACTGGAAATGAACCTGTTCCACTACACCTTCAACCCGTACCACTTTTCCAACCATGCTTTCATTGATCAATTTGATCCGCACGTTCTTTGCCTGAACCTCATACAGGGGTTCAAGATTCGCATACTCACTGCGGCTCATGTAGTTGAGCGCAATGGGGATGACAAGGAGCATAAACAAGCCCGGTATCAGCCAGATGAGCTGTGACCTCACCTCCGCATTGTACAGGGAGGTAACAAGTAAGAGAATAGTGAAGAATACAAACACCGCAATTGCGACGATTGAAACCTTCACTTTGACTTTTCCGATTTTCATTAAAAAGATTATTTGTGGTTAATCTACTTCAGTGCTGCGATCTCTTTGCGGAACGCAACCCAGTAGAGGATACCAACAAAGAAGAGGCCACCGACGACGTTACCGATCGTTACCGGTATTACGTTCGCCGTCCACATGTTGACCCAGTTTGCAGTGGTAGCGGTATTTGTTAAGCCCGCAGTCATGATACCCGCAGGAATAAAGTACATATTCGCTATAGAGTGTTCGAATCCGCTGGAAACGAAGGCCATGATCGGGAACCAGATACCAAAGAACTTACCGACCATGTCATCAGAACAAATTCCAAGGAGGATAGCGAGGTTGACAAGCCAGTTACAGGCGATTGCCTTTAAGAATGCGGACCACATGCCCATCATTCCAACATAACTGACCTTGACACCGGCAATCGCAATTGCCCTGGATCCAAAGGCAGTAATTGTAGCAACACCTGCTTCATTGAAGGTAACGAACGGACCGTTGGAACAGATATATGCCCAGACAACTGAACCTATCAGGTTTCCGATATATACCCAGATCCACAGGTTGATGACCTGTCCCCAGCTGATCTTGTGGATGAATGCAGCCATCGGGGCGAGCATTGCGTCACCAGTAAAGAGCTCAGCACCGGTAAGAACGGTGATGATAAGCCCAACCGGGAACACTGCACCAAGAATCAACTGTGCCATACCTGCTGATGCAAAACCACCGGGGATTGCACCCGCAGTAATCTGCGCTGCCGAATAGGCAATACCTGTACTGCACACTGTTGCAAGGGCCCCACCCATGGCGATGTATGCGCCGGACATGAATCCACGAAGGACCATGTTCCATGCGGGCAGGCCTACTTTATACTTACCGGCATCGCCGCATTTAGCGACGATTGCTACCGGAGGATGAAACACCATTTTTTAACACACCTCAATTGTCCACCTATACCAGCAACGTATTAAATCACTTTTTCGTATAGGTCAATTTACACTCTCTTGTGTGGATATTAATAATTTTCTAATTGTTTGTCGATTAGACACGTGTACAGCAATGAATAGTAAAAATAAATTTTTTGTGGGTTAATGAAAAATGTTTTACGAAATAGTATTATTAATAAACTTATTGAGTGGCAGTAAATCGGAAAGGAATTAAAAAAAACTGCTGCATGAGGAAAAAAAAGATTTTTCTTATGACGCGCAGTCAGGTGAAAACAAAAGTATTATATCATTCCGGTCTGCGTTGTCTGGCGGATTTGCATATTTGTCCAGTCGTAAAAAAAATAATGCCGGAAAATAACGGTTCTGTTTTTTTTTCACACGATTTTTTTTTAGAAAGATAAACCGTTAAACAAAAAAGGAGATATGAACAACAATGATGTATGGATAAAAAATCTCAGATCGTTCTGGTGTTGGGCATTGCCTTAACTATCATCCTCTATTTTATTTTCGATATCTATCTGGCAGGAATTTTCTTTGTACTGGTAATTACGTTATTTATGTCGATGCAGATTATGCGCGACAGTACCTATCTTCCAGAGGTAGCAGCAAGTCTGGCAGAT
Source organism: Methanoregula sp. (assembly GCA_030653335.1). Lineage (GTDB taxonomy): Archaea > Halobacteriota > Methanomicrobia > Methanomicrobiales > Methanospirillaceae > Methanoregula. The sequence goes on from JAURZP010000114.1 coordinate 15,028, forward strand.
GATGCCAAATCAATTATCTTAAAAAATACAGGTAACTCAACAGCGTTACATATCCATGTGGCCCTTGTTCCTATGAATACCGAGTATGATGTACCGTCCCTTGCAGTCGACGAAACACATGCATACCCGCTCGATTCGATGATTGAGGATGTCAAAGTCGTTGTCACGTTTCAAAACGAAAAAAAGGGTGGGTTTTCCCACACGTACGCATTATCCGCGCTGGGAAATGAGTTTGATCCACTTAAACCTGTGATTCCTATGTTCAAATGGAAATAATCTGACACCGTAAAAAAACTCAATTTTCCTGTAATTTTTTTTTAATCCCATAAACGATTAGACGATTAACCGGGGGCATTTATACAATTATAGAATCAAATCTCAGTTAAAGCAGTTCATCAGTTCACGGCATTATTACCGAGCAATAGTAGATCGCAAAAGAGGAACAATTCCCATGAGAAAACCCCGGTTCCCCCCGATGGTAATTGATATTATAGAGACCGCACTGTCAGCCTGCGATGGGATCGAATTCTCTTCTCTGGCAGCCTGCCCGTCATGTGGCGGGACAGTCCGGGGATATGACATCTGGAAAAAGCAGTTTGCCATTATTATTGAAAATGATCAGAAGCGTATCATCCACATCAGGGTAAAACGATTTTACTGTAAATCCTGTAAGAGACTCTTTGATGCAGACGCACCATTTTATCCGGGTACCCGCATCGGATCGCCCGTCATTGATCTCTGCGTAACCCTTGCAGCAACAATTCCCTTCACCCGCACGGCCACCTACCTCTCACTGCTGGGGATCCTGATCGATCGCGGCAGTGTGAGGAACTATGTCAACAGGGATTTTGGAAAGATTCCAACTGCGGATATGTTCGGCATGCACCTTCCGTTATCCATCCTCTCCATCTCTGCACTTGCTGCCAGCGCAGGTGAGGGGCGTGGCATCGTAGGGGCAGAAGTTCTCGCTGCCTGTGGTTTCCCATCCGCACGCCAGGCAGCGCTTCACTCGCTGTCGACCGGGAAAAAAGATAGAGCAGCGGCAGGAAGAGAAAGAGAAAAAAGAACGGGAGACCGTTTGCCCATAAGACAGCGG
>JAURZP010000387.1 GCA_030653335.1 Methanoregula sp.
TGAGTTATATATCTAAGCTATAATACATTTGAACAGAAGGAAACCTGCAACTTAAAATAATTCACCACTCAGTTTGAAGGGGGGATTGAAATATGCGTTGGATCGAATAAACCCACTCTTATCCCTCTCAAGGGCGCGTGCTGTCCCCGTGAATCATGCAACACGCGGATAGCGGATGCAACAGGCGGCATACCCCCCTACCACTTCAGCTCCGGGACATTTGCCGGCGGGGGAGCTCCCCCGATGGGCATGATTATCGGACTGGACGGCTACCTTACCGGCACGGCACCGGCAGTGGGAACCTATTCGTTCAGTGTTTGCGTTGCCGATCTCTCTGGCAACACAGATTGCAGGCAGTCATCCATTGTTGTGAGTTAGACCGGTATACCCGCGGCAGGAAAAAGGGCAATTCAGGAATCGGGGGTAGTTTTTTTTAGGCCCCCATGATCTCACCGGGTGTTACTTAATGGTAATCATCGAAAATTTTTAGGCCTGCTTTCACCCTTGAAAAATAATTTTTTTTTAGAGCCGAAAATTTCAGGAAGAATCTGCTTGAAAAATAATCAAACCCTGCCCGGAAAATTTCAACCGCACTTTGACTTAAAAAAAATTCCTCCTCAGAAAAATTCATCATCTCCCATCCCCATCGAAGAGTATGCAAGATATTATGGCCAGCAAAAAGATGGAAAACGGCATTGTCGTTTTCTGGAGTGAGAGGGGTGAGAAGAAAAACGAGTCCTTCAATTACGGTGAACTTGTCGACATGAAGATAAACGCACTTGACCTGCTCGAACGCCCGAAGTCCTACAAAGTTGACACCGCTGCGCACCGGCTGATTGTAAAAAAGTAAAACCGGTAGGAAACAAAAAGCACCACGGCACAAAAAGTGAGTGTGGGGGTTAAAAAATATTTCCGGAATCAGTCATACCAGCGTTCTTACTACCCGCTATTTTTTCTCCTCACATACCAACACTCGTGCATGACAGTTGAATCTGATGCAGTGAAATCCGTAGCCGGGCTCATGGCAATAGCGGCACGGACCGCCCCAAAGGCAGTGGGACTGGACTCGATCCATATCGAGGTACTGACCGGTAAAGAGCAGGAGAAACTCGCAAACCAGATGATCAAGCTGGGAAAAGAGATTAAGTTGGACTTTTTCTGGATCAATGGCGAGCAGGTCAAGGTAAGTGACGCCACGCTCCTGATAGGCGTTGAAGGCCAGAAAGTGCTGGGTATTAACTGCGGAGGATGCGGGCATGCAACCTGTGCAGAGATGGCAAAAGCGGCAAAGGCAGGAAAGAACAAAACTGCTCTCTACCCGGGCCCGAACTGCGTCATGAAGATCACGGATCTCGGCATCGCAGTCGGTTCAGCGGTAAAAACTGCCAGCATCCACAACGTGGATAACCGGGTCATGTTCTCTGCCGGCGTTATTGCCCTGAAGATGGGTCTGCTCAAAGGATGCAGTGTTGCGTATGGCATCCCGCTCAAAGCGTCCGGCAAGAACATCTTCTGGGACATGAAGTTTGCCGGACACTAAACCATATCTTTTTTTAAGTCAGATGAAGGAATTGCCAACCGGATATCCAGCCGATCACTGCTCAACGTTATAGGCAGATTTCTTCAGCGCCTTTACAATCGCCCAACGCCCGCGTCCCAGTGCATCTCCGAGCGCTGCAATGATCTCTTTTTTTGTCTCGCCACGGGTCTCGCGCTTCTTAAACTCCCGGACCAGGTACCGTATGTCTTCTTCAGTCCAGGCTTTTCGCTGGTTCTTCCGGGGCTGTATGGCAGGAGCCCGTAACAGGGGAATAAGTGACCCGGGCTCCATTTCCTCAATTTCACGGATCCGTGCATCAAACATCGCAGGCGAAATCTCAAATCCTGTGGCCCTGCGGTTGAGACCGATAGCGGCTATTGCAGTCGAAAAACCGCCAAGGAAAAGATCGCAGACAAGATCGCCTTGATTGCTGCTGTACTGGATCAGTTTGATCAACAGTTCAGACGGAAGTTCATTCTTGTTCTTCACCACACCGGGCTTGTACTCGCGGTTGATAATCCAGACATCCTCGCGATCCGTATTGTTAAGCGAGCGCCCACCCACGTTCTTCTCGTCCAGGCCGTACCGGGATTCGAGATTGAACGTCCGTGAACCTCCGGGTTTTTCATAGAAGAGGATATGGTAATGGCTAGAAACAAATTTCTTCCGGGTAAAGACACCGAAAGAATACTTCCAGATGATGTGGTTCACTTCGGTAAGGCTTGTCATCCGCAAAGCTGCAAGGATATGATAGAGATTGGTGTAGCCTGAGATGATGTAGATCGAACCGCCGGGTCTTAAGATGCGCTCTGCTTCACGAATCCACAGCAGGGAAAAATTGCCATACTCTTCCTCCGGGATCTCAACATAGCCATCGACAACGAACTCTTCTTTGCGGTTATAGTGCTTATGGAGCGTGTCGCCGCCGATACCATACGGGGGATCTGTGATGATGAGGTCTACCGAACCGTCAGGGATATGCCGGGCTGCTCCGCTGATACAGTCCCCGTTGTAAAACGTGCCGGCAGGGAGCGTAACACACCGGACATCAGACCCGCTCTTTTTCAACACTGCACTTCCATGAACTGTTATGTGGCGAGGCTACATAATAAATGGCAAAAAGACTGATGTTTAAAAAAAGGCAAAAATGCTCCAGAAGGACAAAGACGAGATGGTAATATGGGAAGTCCGTACCTGAACAGCGATGAATCAATAATTCTCTCAACGCACAACATCCTGATCGATGCTGCGATTTCAGAAGTGATACTGACCAACCGGCGCCTCCTCATTGTGGATAGCGGAAATGTCCGGTTCCAGCACAAGGAGATGTCTTTTGCTGCGATTGAGACCGTAACAACCATGGAGAGCAGTTCCGGAGATCCGGTGATATCACTTGCAGTTTTTGCAAAAAGCGGCGGGACAAAACCCATGCAACTGGTCTTTTCCCAGCAGCCCCGTTCACTGCGGACCGGTGAGAGGGATGAATGGGCGCAGAAGATCAAAGAGCAAGTCGGTCTTCTGCCTGAAGGCACTGCCCCGGAGTATGTGGATTTTTCAGATGATGAAGAAAAAGAACTAAAAAAATTAATCGAAGCCGGGGGCGCACCTGCTAAAACAGAGGACAAAAATCTCCCTGCTTCATCCGGCCCGAGAAGTAAAACCTCCCTCTCTTCCCGCCAACCCCCTGCATCTGCAGCGCCCGGTAAAAAGATGCTCATTGCAACAACAGCGATCATTGTTGTCATTCTGCTGATTGCCGGTGCAGCCTTCATCTACCCGGCTTTCATATCGCCAAAGACAAGCGTACCTCTGCCTCCGGTCACACCAGAACCAACGACAATCGCAACCATTGTACCGGTGACAACTGTGGTAATTACCGCAGAACCAACACCTGTGCCAGTAATAACACCGGTTCAGACGCCCGGTTCGCAACCAGTCGCTGTCATCACATCCCAGCCCCAGACCGGGATTCCCGGTAATGGCGTCTGGGTCCGGATTGTGTACGATGGCGGATATATCGGAACAATCGGGGCGGGGGGAAGACTGCGCGAAGTGAGCGGGACTGGGGGGCAGTTCTACCATATACCGGCAGCCAGTACCGATATTGTTGGGATATCCATACAGAAACTCGATACTGCCGGTCTTCCTATGACCGTTGAACTCTTCAATAACGGGAAGATGATCAAAGATAAAACGATCATGACTCCGAAGGGTACATTGGTTATGAGCGTTGATCTAAAAACGGTCTGAACACCCATAGTCACTCCCGTTGTCATACGATAAATATCGTGAGAATGGGGATATTTGTCAGAGCAAGAAAAAATTTAATAAAAATTGGACCAGGTCCATCAGCGTAAACCCGGTTTCCACAGCCGGGTCCGACTTGAAATAGTGGATCTGATCCGTGGTCATTGCACAGGAGAATGATATGGCAGAACAACAATATCGCCAGCAGTGAACAGAAGTGACAAAAGATCTGCTGGTCGAGAGTCCGGCCCGGATCCCGCCCGCTGGATCAACGAGAGCAAAGCGGTTTTATGCGTGCTGGTTGTAAAAGTGCCAAAACCAACGGTAGAGACAAAGTTGTTGTGAGCAGGGATTTACCGCTCATCGGATTTTGTCTGCGGATCTATAAGAAATGACGCGGGTAATGCACTCACCCGGATACGAAATACAAGTGTTATGACCGTGGACCACGGACAACCGGTCCACCGGCAGTTCTGATCACATCTTCAATTTTTGTGAGCAGCTCTTCATCCTTAAGAGCAAACGCGAGGTGTTCATACCGGTTGACAAGCGCAATGGGCTTTAAGATTACCAACGGTTTTTTACCTTTGGTTTCACCGCAATAATCCGCTGGTACTAACGTTATTGAATCGTTTTCCCATATCGCAAGATTCCCATTCCCTGCTTCATCCCAGAGTTTCCTGACAATATCTTGTGTTATCATCTAATCTCCTTCCTGTATTTTTTGTATCATTTAAAAAACCACCGAGCCTCTGATGGGAACCACACCCCAGAGATTTCCTTTCACCCTGCCGTCAATACGAGCAGTGATTTTTGGAGGAGCATTTTTGGGAGTCTGGACAATAAAGGAAAAGATCGCCTGCATCTCATTTCCTGTGACTTCTATATCCTGACCGGGCATCGGGGGATATATTTCCCAGAACATTTCACGCTCGTTTTTGAGCATGCCCCTGTAATCCAGCAAAACAGATGTGGGTAGATCGAGCAAGTACCCGCTTTTTTTGCTGTAGGTTCCGGTAATTTTTTCTTTCTGACCAACCGGGATTGAAAACCGGTTTTCATCAGGATCGGGTTGCGTTTTTTTACCCTGCGATGCTGATGCTGAAAAAACCAGACTCTGGGAGAGGTTGATCGCCTCTCCGCCTTTTTCAATAACTGCAGTAATGATGCCCTTCTCTTTTGGGGAATAGGTCAGGATTTTTATCCCTCGTAAAAA
>JAURZP010000119.1 GCA_030653335.1 Methanoregula sp.
TAGGATTCCAGCTGGCAACTGTAGAGTTTGCCCGCCACAAGGCAGGGTTTGCCGATGCCACGAGCGAAGAGTTCGGTGAGGGCACCCATGTGATCGGATTGCTTCCCGAACAGGAAGGTGTCAATGAACTCGGAGGCACGATGCGGCTTGGCAACTACACTGCAGATATCTTAGATGGCACACTGGCATCGAAACTCTACAAGGAAAAACAGATCACCGAACGCCACCGGCACCGGTATGAAGTGAACCCGCAGTATATCGGGGATCTGGAGAAGGCAGGACTCGTCTTTTCGGCAACCAATAAGAACCGGATGGAGTGCCTCGAACTTCCCGGTCACCCGTTTTTCTTTGCCACGCAGTTCCACCCGGAGTTCCGTTCCCGGCCAACCCGCCCGTCACCGCCTTATCTCGGGTTTGTTGAAGCGTGCAGGGCAAACAAGAGGACAACATAGGTGTAAAAATGGTCAATACAGAGAAATTTATTACAAAATCCATTGCCGGGATCAAAACTGCCGCAGGTGACGATAAGGTGGTCATGGCCCTTTCAGGCGGAGTTGACAGCTCGGTCTGTGCGGCGCTTGCAGCCCGTGCGATCGGTGACAATCTCATCCCGATCTACATCGATACCGGCCTGATGCGAAAAGGAGAGACCGAACGGATCCGGACTCTCTTTAACCATATCCATCTTCAGGTTGTCGATGCCGCAGACGAGTTCCTTGCCTCGCTCAAGGGTATTACGGACCCGGAAGAGAAGCGCAAGGCGATCGGTGAGCGGTTCATCAGGGTCTTTGAGCGTGAGGCCCGAAAAGTGGGGGCAAAATGCCTGTTGCAGGGAACTATCTACCCGGACCGGATCGAGAGCGAGGGCGGGATCAAGAGCCACCACAATGTGGGCGGTATGCCACTCCACATGGAGTTCACCAAAGTAATTGAGCCGATCTGCGATCTCTACAAGGACGAAGTGCGGGAAGTGGCCGGAGCGCTTGGTCTGCCAAAAGAGATCCAGCACCGGATGCCGTTTCCCGGTCCCGGGCTTGCGGTGCGGATCATTGGTGAAATAACAAAAGAAAAGGTCGACATTATCCGCGAGGCGAACTGGATCGTTGAAGATGAACTGGTTGAGAAGTACCGGCCATGGCAGTGTTTTGCCGCGCTGCTCGGTCTTGGCACCGGAGTCAAAGGCGACAACCGGATTCACGGGTGGATCGTTGCGATTCGGGCAGTAAACTCCCGGGATGGTATGACTGCTGACCCTCTTGACATCCCATTTGAGCACCTGGTAAAAATCGGGTCGAGAATTACTGCCGATATTCCCCGTGTTGCCAGAGTGGTGTACGATATCACGGCAAAACCGCCGGCAACCATTGAATATGAATAACTGCTGAACAAAATCAAACAAAAAGATCTGTGATGGAAATGGAAAAGACAAGCCAGTTCAAAGCCCTTGATGAGCGCTACTTTATGCCCGCGTTCTCGCGTGATATGGCAATTGTAAAGGGTGAGGGATCAACCGTATGGGATGCCGAAGGCAAAGCATATCTTGACTGTGTTGCAGGGATCGCTGTCTGCAGCACCGGACACTGCCACCCGGCCGTGGTAAAAGCGATCTGCGACCAGGCACACCAGCTGATCCACTGCTCCAATCTCTATTACGTGCCTCACCAGGGGGATCTGGCAAAGAAACTTGTAGAGATTACCGGTATGCACAAGGCTTTTTTCTCAAATTCGGGAGCCGAAGCCACTGACGGGGCCCTTAAACTTGCCCGGGTCCGGACCGGTAAGAAAAAATTTGTTGCGTTCACCCACGGGTTCCACGGCCGTACCGTGGGGTCACTTGCCGTTACTCATAAACCGGCAATCCGCGAGCCGTTCGAACCTCTTGGCATGGTCAAGACCTTTGTTGAATATGGGGATCTTGATGCGCTGAAAAAAGTTATGGACTCCGATACTGCAGGAGTCATCTTCGAACCGATACAGGGAGAAGCGGGCGTAATCATTCCTCCCGAAAGTTTCATTGCGGGCATCCGCGAGGTCTGCGATGATACCGGCGCTCTCATGATCGCTGACGAAGTCCAGACCGGTATGGGACGTACCGGAAAATGGCTCGCCATGCAGCACACAAAAGTGATGCCCGATATCGTCACCCTTGCAAAAGGGATTGCGAGCGGGTTTCCCATGGGCGCACTGGTTGCGAGGGAAGATCTGGAGTTTAAGAAGAGCGAGCACGGGAGCACATTTGCCGGTGGTCCGCTTGCCTGTGCAGCTGCGCTTGCCACAATCGGTGTAATTGAAAAGATCCTCCCGGATATTACCCGGAAAGGTGAGCGGTTCGGCAAGGGTCTTGCCCCATTAAACCCCCGTGTCCGCGGGTTGATGATGGGGATGACCCTTGGGGATAAATGCGGAGATGTCCAGAAGAGATGCGCAGAAAAGGGAGTGCTGGTCAATTGTGCAGCGGATGGCAACCTGCGTCTGGTCCCGCCACTTGTTATTACGGATGCCGAGATTGACCGTGTGGTCGGAGTGATCAATGGAGCGTCTGGTTAGATCCTGCTATAAAAAAAAGAGCGGCTATGTCTTTGCCAAAAAAGCAGAGGATATCGCACGCGAGTACGGGATTAGTAAGGTAGCCAGGCTTGCGAGCAATGAAAACCCTGAGCCCCTCTCCCCCGCTGCATTAGCCGCAGCAGAAGAAGTGTTGCGAAACGTGAACCGGTACCCGGATGAGCGCGTCAATATCCTGATGAATGCGCTGCGGGCATACTATGGCGATTATCATTTTGTCACGGGCGTTGGGATGGATGGCGTGATCGAGACTGTCATCCGCACACTTGTCGAGCCCGGCGAGAAGGTGGTCATCTCCACACCCACGTTCTCTTTCTATGCACTCGCGGCAATGGGCCAGGGAGCAGAGGTGATCACGGTACCGCGGGAAGCGGATTTCTCGGTAGATTGCAAAAAACTGATCGGGAAGGCCAAAGAGGCAAAGATCACGGTAGTCTGTTCTCCCAATAACCCTACCGGGAATGCTACACCGGTTGACGATGTTGCAGAGATCCTTGAGGGAATTGAAGGTGTCCTCTTCTTGGACAACGCCTATGTAGAGTTCTCAGACTATGACTATCTCCCCCTCATGAAAAAACATGAGAACCTTGTCTTGGGAAGGACCTTTTCCAAAGTATATTCTCTTGCGGGTCTACGGATCGGGTATGCCTTCACCCCGCGATGGCTCCCCCCGTGGTACAACAGGGCTGGTACGCCGTTTACGGTGAATTCAGTATCCGCTGCTGCTGCTGCCGCTGTATTGCCGGACAAGGAGCGGGCTGAACGGTATATCGCGCAGGTGAAGCGATGGCGCACACGGTTTGCCAATGAGGTAAAATTCCCTGTAATGCCTTCGGATGCGAACTTTGTTATGATCGATGTCGCCCCGAACAAAGGCGATGCTGTGGTCGAGAGCCTTGCCAGAAAAGGTGTTGTCGTCCGCTCGTGCAGGAGTTTTGCCGGGCTGCCTGACCATTACATCCGTGTGAGTGTTGGTGAGGATTGGGAGAACGAGTTGTTCATTGAGGAGATCAATAAATTATGATGTGTGGTATCACGGGCACCCCCGGCACCGGCAAATCGCTCATCAGCGATGAGCTTGGTCGGCGGGGGCACACGGTTGTCCACCTCACCGATACCATACGACCCTATATCACCGGGGAAGATGAGCAACGTGACACCGAGATCTTCGATGATGAACGCTGGGTGGCTGAGTTTGTGCCGGTTGACGGGTTTGTGGAAGGACACTTTGCCCACCTGCTGCCATGCGATCGCATCATTGTACTCCGCTGTCGTCCGGATGAACTGAAAAAACGCCTTGAACAGCGCAAATATCCTGCGGCAAAGATTATGGAGAATGCGGATGCAGAAGCGCTCGATGACTGCCTGATCGAGACAGTGGAACTACACGATGCTGCAATAATTTTCGAACTGGATACCACAGGACACGACCCGGTTTTCTGTGCTGACCGGATCGAAGGGTTTGTTTCCGGAAAGATCCCGGCAGGGTTCGGTACTCTTGACTGGTCTGGCTTTTTAGAGGTGCACTAAAATGACACTTGACCAGTACCGCTCGCATGTGAAAGTGTATTTCGATCCGCTGGTGGCCATTGCGATCCGGTGCCGGCTGACACCGAACTTCTTTACGATCGCAGCTCTCGTTGCATCAGCGGCCGCCGGGGTCTTATTTTACCTGCGGCTCGAACTCTTAGCGATTCTGGCAGTTGCCCTCAACGCGTTTTGCGACTCTATGGATGGTGCTGTAGCCCGCGAGATGAAGTGCCAGAGCAAACGCGGGGATTTTCTGGATCATGCAGTGGACCGGTATGCAGATATCTTCATCATCACCGGTATCTTTGCAAGCGGCATAGTGCCATGGCCGATAGGGGTACTGGCACTTACCGGTGTGCTGATGGCATCCTATCTCGGCACGCAGGCGCAGGCAGTGGGTGTAGGGCGCGTATATGGCGGGCTGTTAGGGAGAGCGGACCGGCTTGTCCTGATCATGCTTGTTGGTATCATTGATCTTATCGCCCCCATGAGTTTCTACGGGCTCTGCTGGTTCGGCTGGCTGCTGCTGTTTTTTGGAATCTTCGGGCACATTACTGCGTTCCAGCGGTTTGCGTACGTCTGGGCAAAGGTGGAATGAGGAATTTTCTCCCCTATTTTACCGGAATGCTTGTTAAAAAGGTTGTTCTGATTCGATTATCGATCTCATCCATTCAGCGACAATCTCCACAGTCTCCATCTGGTTTATTATAATTACAACCGATTTTTAGTATGGACAAAAAAACAATATTGCTTTTTATTATCTGCATAGCGGCGGTCTTGCTGGCGGGCTGTACTTCCCAAATCCCCCCTCCT
>JAURZP010000131.1 GCA_030653335.1 Methanoregula sp.
GGACAGCGGTTTTACTCCAGAAGAGGCGATAGCCGAAGCAGAACGCTGCCTCCAGTGCAAAAAACCGCTCTGCGTGAAAGGCTGCCCTGTAAACATCAATATCCCCGCGTTCATTTACGAAGTATCTGTTGGCGATTTCAAAAAAGCAGCCGCGATCATAAAAGAGCAGAACATGCTGCCGGCCATCTGCGGCCGGGTCTGCCCTCAGGAAGTGCAGTGCGAGGGTGAGTGTCTCCTTGGACTCAAGGAAAAACCGATCTCGATTGGCGAACTGGAGCGGTTCGTTGCCGACACTGAACGAGCAAACGGTGTGACGCTACCACAGAAGAAAGCGTCAACGGGACGCAGGGTTGCAGTTGTCGGTGCAGGCCCGGCCGGGCTGACGGCATCTGCCGAACTCGCCCGTATGGGTTACCATGTCACCTGTTTTGAATCTCTCCATGCAGCGGGCGGGGTGCTCATGTACGGCATCCCTGCATTCCGTCTGCCCAAAGAAATTGTCAAGGCAGAGATTGATGCAGTCCTGTCCCTTGGGGTCAATCTGAAACTCAATCATCTCGTAGGCCGCAGTGTAACGGTTAAAGAACTGCTCAGTTACGATGCGGTATTTTTAGGTACCGGTGCGGGTCTTCCTTACTTCATGGGTCTGTCCGGTGAAAATCTTCCGGGGGTGTATTCGGCAAACGAGTTCTTAACCCGCGTCAACCTGATGCACGCCGACAATTTCCCGGTCTATGATACTCCGGTCAAAAGGGGCAGCCGCGTGGTTGTTGCCGGCGGAGGAAACGTGGCAATGGACGCGGCCAGGGTTGCAAGAAGGCTTGGGGGAAAAGTCACACTTGTCTATCGCAGGAGGGAAGAAGATCTCCCGGCCCGTGAAGCGGAGAGTCTTAGAGCAAAAGAGGAGGGTATTGAATTTGTCATGTGTGCAAACCCGGTAAAGATTCTTGGCGATCAGGTCATAACCGGTGTTGAGTGTGTACGTATGGAAATGTGTGACCTCGATCCATCCGGCAGGCCGGAACCTGCTCCCGTACAAGGCAGTCATTTCACCATCGATGCAGACGTCTTCATCGCTGCAATCGGCCAGGGTCCAAACCCGCTCCTGATAAGCGAGATTCCCGAACTAAAGCGTGGCAAACGCGGAAATGTTATTGTTGATGAGGAGTTCCGCACATCGATGCCCAAGGTTTTTGCCGGCGGTGATGTGGCAACCGGTGCGGCAACGGTCATTCTCGCCATGGGTGCAGCAAAGAGTGCAGCGCAAGCGATTGATAAGATGCTGCGGGAAGAATAATCATTTTTTTTAACCTCTCGCCAGATCATTGTGATACAATGGGGATATGTGAATTAATCCCCGAGGTTTTACATCGCAAGTTTCAACTATAGAACAACAACCGGAGTTTACGGAGTATTTTTTAAATTTTTCTGCACTCTGCATACGGAAAAGAGCGAATGTCAATGACCTGATGGCAGTTAATAATAAGCAAAAATTTATTTGTTACACTTCAGATCTTTAACGGGGCATTCGATCATGCGATGGCACGGCTTATTGACGACTTGCATGCCCATGGTAAAGATATTGATCCTGAGGGTCTCATGATCCTGACGTATCTCAAAAGACACCGGTATATCAGGACATCGGATGCTGAAGAACTTCTCCAGTTGGACCGGAATCAGGCACTGGGTATTTTCGACCAGATGAGCGATCCTGATAGAGGTATTCTCAAACAACGCAGGCATACACATGAGGCAATGTTCTGCCTGACAAAGGCTGTTGCAAAAGATCTGATCCGAAAAGCAGGGTATTCTACCGCAAAGGGTATTGATGCTGCCCGGTACCCTGAGATCCTGCGGTGTTTTGTTTTGGATCATGGCAGTATTTCCAATAAAGTATGCCGAGAACTCCCTGGTCTTGGCGAGTCTCCTTCAGCACAAGTTGAGGCCTCCT
>JAURZP010000136.1 GCA_030653335.1 Methanoregula sp.
GAAGGCCCCGGCACCCGCAGCTACTGTTACCAGCATAGGTGATGTTGAGTCTGAAGAGCCGGCACTTCCTGACGAGAAATTAGGGGAGGACCAGTAATGGCGATCTTCAGGGCAAAGGATGTCAGGCAGCTCTCGGATGTGGAACTTCAGGAACAGATGGGAAAACTCCGGATGGAGCTTGTCCAGCACTACGGTAAAGTGAGTGCCGGTGGCGCAACCGAGAACTCGGGACATATCGGCGAACTCAGGAGAACGATCGCCCGCATGTTGACCGAGCAGAACCGCAGGAGAACTGCATGATCTCTCCCCAGAACGTCCTCAGGCACGAATTGATCGGTCTTGACGTTCTGGTATCGGGAGCCAGTAACCCCCTTCACCGGGGAATTTGCGGACGCATCATCGATGAAACAAAAAATCTGGTGGTAATTATGACCATAACCGGCGTAAAACGCATCCCCAAGATGCACACCAGATTTCAGCTGCACTTAGGCAGCAGAATTGTCGAGATTGATGGATCCGTGATGGCTCTGGCTCCTGAAAAGAGAATCAACCTGCACGAAAGGAAGAGGATACCATAATGGCACTAAACATTGGATTGAACGTTCAGGCACCCCAGAAGGTGTGCACGGATGTTAATTGTCCGTTTCACGGCACTTTACCGGTGCGCGGCCAGGTGATCACCGGCAAAGTCGTGAGCGATCGAATGATGGGAACGGTTGTAGTAGAGCGTAATTTCATGCACTACATCCGGAAATACAAGCGGTACGAAAAACGCAGCTCGAAACTCCATGCGCACATCTCCCCCTGCATCGGGGCAAAGGTTGGCGATATGGTGAAGATTGCTGAGTGCAGACCGCTCTCAAAGAGCACCACCTTTGTTGTCGTAGAGGTGCAAAAGCCATGAAGGCAAAGCAGTCAAAGACCCCAAGAGCGCTTGCCACAGGAACGAGGCTTGCATGCGCCGATAATACCGGTGCCAGAACCGTGCAAATCATCTCGGTCTTTGGCTTTCATGGTGTCAGGCGCCGTCAGCCCAAGCTTGGCCTTGGGGATCTCGCCACGGTGAGTGTCCAGAAAGGTACGCCTGACATGCGCCGCAAGCTGGTGCGTGCAGTTGTCATCCGTCAGAAGAAGGAGATTCGCAGGCCAAACGGTATGCGGGTGTCTTTCGATGACAACGCGGTTGTTGTTGTGGATGAGAAGAACGAGCCAAAAGGAACAGAGATCAAAGGACCGGTTGCCCGTGAAGTGGCAGAGCGGTTCCCGAAACTCGGATCCATGGCCACGATCATCGTATGAGGTGTGAAGTATGGTAAGATTAAAAAGCGAACAGCCAAGAAAGCAGAGAAAGGAGCGCTATCAGGCACCTTCACACGTGAAGTCCAAATATTTAAACGCCCCGCTTTCTGCGGCACTAAAAGATAAATACAAGATAAAGACGCTGCGGGTTATCAAGGGCGACACAGTTAAAGTCACCCGAGGGGACTTTGCCGGTGATGAAGGGATCGTTGATGCCGTTGATACCAGGAAGTCAAAGATTGTTGTCCACGGTGTCACGTCAATCAAGGCTGACGGAACTGAAGTTCCCCGGCCCGTTGATGCATCGAACGTCCATATCACCAAACTGAATCTTGCAGACAAGCGCCGTGAGGCAAAATTAGCGGAGGCTGAATAATGGGAGACCATTTAAAGCGGTTGAACGCCCCGGACTCGTGGCACATCGCAAAGAAGACAACAAAGTTCATCACAAAGACAGCGCCCGGTCCGCACAATGCAAATGCCATGCCAATTACCGTATGGCTACGCGATCACATGGGCTTAGCGCGGAACTTAAAAGAGGTCAAGCAGATCCTAAAGCAGCATGATGTCATCATCAACGGAAGACCCTGCCGTGACCCAAGGATGGGAATTGGTATCTTCGATATCATCGCACTTCCAAAGATCAACAAATACTACCGTATCCTGCGCGACAAGAACGGTCGTCATGTATCCATTGTCATTGATGCAGAGTCCGCAAAGACCCGCCTGTGCAAAGTGAAGAACAAATCCACAGTTCCCGGTGGAAAGGTCCAGCTGAACATGAGAGACGGTTCAAACCTGCTCGCTGACAATACCTACAAGTCAGGGGACTCACTTGTGCTATCCCTTGAACCTGAAACACGGTTTAAGATCATTGATCATTTCCCGTTTGCAGCTGGCAACATGGCGATGATCATTGGTGGTAAGCATTCCGGAATGGTGGCACGGATCATAGAGATCGTCAAGATGCCCGGCAGTGTGCCCAACAAGATCATCCTTGAGGATGAATCCACAGGCACAAAATTTGAAACCATCTCGCCTTACATCTACATTGTTGGAAAAAAGACACCAGCGATTGCAAAATGGGGGATTGAGCAATGACGTCGATGCGCGATATCCACATCGACAAGGTGGTTGTTCACATGGGAGTAGGCGAGAGCGGAGAAAAGCTCGTAAAAGCTGAAAACATTATGAAAACTATCACCGGTCAGACTTCGATTCGAACCATTGCAAAGATGACCCAGCCGGCATTCTCTATCCGAAAAGGAGCCCCGATTGGCTGCAAAGTCACCCTCCGCGGAAAGACCGCCCGGGACTTCTTCAAGACTGCTGTTGGTATCCTGAACAAAACCGTATTCGAGAGCCAGTTCGACAAGAGCGGCACCATCTCGTTTGGTGTTGAAGAACACACGGATTTTCCCGGCATGTCCTATGATCCCCAGATCGGTATCTTTGGCATGGATGTGAATGTTGTTCTCGAACGCAAGGGCATTCGTATCACCCGCAGGCGCGCGGAACAAAAGAAGCTCCCCGCAAAACAGCGTGTGAACAAGCAGGATGCAATTGCATTCCTTAAACAGGAATACCAGGTCGAGGTGCGCTGATGGCTGGAGAACGAAAGAAGATCTACGGTCGCGGTGCGAACGAATGCAAGATGTGCGGGCGCAAACAGGGCCTCGTACGCAGATACCATATCATGTTCTGCCGGCAGTGCTTCCGCGAATGGGCCACAAAGATTGGCTTTAAAAAGATGAGCTGAAGGTGAATGCACAATGACACGATCAAATACATTAGCAGACGGAATGTGTGCCTTGAAAAACGCCGGTGATACCGGTAAGTCCGTGTGCATCATCGAACCCGCGAGTAAACTCCTCGGCGCGATGCTCCGCATTATGCAGGACGCCGGATATATTGGAAGTTTCGAGTTTATCGATGACGGCAGGGGCGGGCAGCTCAAGGTCCACCTCACGGGCAAAATAAACCGCTGCGGGGCAATAACGCCGCGGTTTTCAGTACAGCTGGATGAAATGGAATACTGGGAGAAGCAGTACCTGCCCGGAAAGAATTTCGGGCTCATTATGATCTCTACTTCGCGTGGCGTCATGTCGCATGAACAGGCGAAGAAAGAGAGCATTGGTGGCGAACTGCTCGGGTATGTTTACTAAAAAGGTGCAAAAGATGTCAGCAATCAGAAAAGTAACTATTCCCACGGGTGTAAAAGCCCAGCTTGACGGCTCGCTGCTCCGAGTGACCGGCCCAAAAGGTCAGCTCTCCCGCAACATGCGGTTCCCGCAGGTTGTTGTAACCTGTGATGGAAACGAGGTCACCATTTCGACTGAATCCAAGACCAAAAAGATTACTGCAATGGTCGGAACGCTCGAGGCACACACCAAAAACATGTGCCGTGGTGTCAGTGAAGGGTTTGAGTACCACATGAAGGTAGTCTACAGCCACTTCCCGATCCAGTTAAAACTCCAGGGAAACAGGCTTGAGATCGCCAACTTCCTTGGAGAGAAGAAGGCACGGTCCGCACGAATCGAAGCAGGTGTTGTGGCAAAGATAGCAAACGATGAGGTTGTGCTTACCGGTATCGACCGCGAACTGGTTGGGAACTCCGCAGCAAACATCGAGCATTCAACCCACATCCGCGACCGTGACCCCCGTGTCTTCCAGGATGGCATCTATATCGTACAGAGGGGTTGAGGAGCTATGACTACAGAAATAAAGCGACTGATCCGTGTGCGGGTAGCGAAGGGTGCCTC
>JAURZP010000141.1 GCA_030653335.1 Methanoregula sp.
TGGAAATTTTTTGTGAAGGATAACGGACCGGGCATTGATGAAAAATACTATGATCTGGTGTTTCATATGTTCCAGACGTTTCATGCACGGGACGAGGTTGTGAGTACCGGCATAGGACTTACGATCGTCAAGAAGATCATCGAGATGTATGGCGGAAAGATCTGGATCGAATCTGAACTCGGGAAAGGGAGTACTTTTTATTTCACTATTCCAATTCAAGGTACTGTAACCGTTGGTAGTAATGGAGGTTGTAATACATGACAGCACTAAAATCGATTCTTCTTGTTGAAGATGATATAGTTGATATGATGTCCGTAAAACGGGCACTTAAGGATATCAATGTAACGAACCCTCTGTATCATGTCGAAAATGGTATTGAGGCGCTTGAGTATCTCGCTGATAAGGAAAAACCGAAACCGACAATCATCCTCCTTGACCTCAACATGCCCAAGATGGGGGGGATCGAATTTCTTTCGATTATGAAAAAAGATGAGGCAATAAAGAGGATCCCTGTTGTCATCCTCACCACATCGCGTGCAGAATACGACAAAATCCAGTCATATAATCTGGGTGTTGCCGGGTATATGATCAAACCCGTTGATTACCAGCAGTTTATGGAAGTGATCCGGGCAATGTGTATGTACTGGACATTGAGTGAAGTATCTGAATGATTAACAAGGATCAGTCTTCCGGGTGCGAAAAGGAACTGGCGGTTCTCTTAATAGAGGATGATCTTGTTGACCAGATGGCATTTATCCGGTTAATGAAGGAGCAGTCAAAATCCTATCAGGTTGAGATTGCAGGATCTATTGCAGATGCCCTGACCATCTTAGAAAATAAACCCATCGATATTATCATCAGCGATTTCTATCTGGGTGACGGAACCCCCCTTGATATACTTCCTGAGATAATCAGGAGGGGGATCCCGGTCATTGTCGTGACCAGTGCTGTGGACCCGGATGCTGCCGCTGACGCCATAAAGAGAGGTGTTGACGATTTCCTTGTCAAGGATCAGAATTATAATTATCTCAAAGTGCTTCCCGTAACCATTGAACGGACGTTGAGTGCACACAAGGTTCGGGCTCCTCATCACATATACCAGACCGTGTCCGCTCCTGAATTACGATCTCATAAATCTGATATCCCGGACGATGTAGAAGATATCCATGTGCGGCGCCTTGTGATCGATCAGTCAGAACTGATTGCGCGCTACCGCCCTGACGGAGTGACCATCTTTGTCAATGATGTGTTCTGCCAGTACTTTGGAAAAACCCGGGGTGAACTGATTGGAAAACAATTCGATCTCCTGCTGCCGGCAGAAGAGTGTGATCTTTTAGATGGCTATCGTGCTGCGCTTACCCGTGAGAATTCCAAGATCACAATTGAGCACCGTATTACTCTTCCGGACGGCAGCATTCACTGGATCCGGAGAAAAGAACGTGCACTTTTTGATGAAGATGGTCAAATTATCGAATACCAGACAGTTGCAACGGACATCACGGACCGTAAACTGGCAGAAGATGCCCTGCGGGAGAGTGAAGAGCGTTACCGGATGCTTGCTGAATATGCATTTGATGGTATTGCGATCCAGGACTTTTCCGGAACGATCCTGTACGTCAACCAGAGCATTGTTCAGATGTTGGGCTATTCTCGCAGTGAGGAGATTCTCGGGAAGAATACCCTCTCATTCATTGCTCCGGAGTATCGGGAACTGATTATCCATGATATGCAGAATGTTTTAAATGGAATCCAGGGTTATCTTCAGAAATATAAGGCGTTAAAGTCTGATGGCGAAGAGTTTTTTATTGAATCCATTGGAACGCAGATAACCTACCGCGGAAAACCTGCAAACATCATTGCCTTACGGGATATCAATGAACGGGAGTGTGCGATACTCAACCTTCATAAGGAACTGGCGCGCAAAAAGGATTTTATCGATGTTGCAGCCCATGAACTCCGGACCCCCCTCCAGCCGGTAATTGGTTTTCTGGATCTCCTAATCGAGCAATCGGATCAATACCAGATCCTTCCGGATGTTCTTAAGATCCTAAAAAAGATCAATACGTATGTGGAGATGGAACGGGATATCGTCAATAAGATCCTCTCTATCAGCCTCCTCGAATCGGTTCATAACCAGTTCAGACCCCCATTAGAACCGGTTCCCATCCGGGAGCTTATTGAACTGGTCATACAGCAGGAAAAGTGCCGTTCAGAAGTTACCGTTATCTTAAATATTCCAAAAGATACCGTCATCACCAGCAATGGCGCAATTATTTTTGAGATTATTGATACACTCGTTTCCAATGCAGTGACTTATTCCCGCCCGCCAAGGCAGATCACTATCACATCTGAAAAGACCGATACAGAATTCCTGCTTTCTGTCTCTGATAACGGAGTTGGCATCCCCGCCGAGAAATTTGAGGTCATTTTTGAACCCTTCTTCATCAGCGATGCGGATAAACTCTCCCGGAAATACGGCCGGCTGGGCCTCGGGTTGACGATGGCCCGGAAACAGGCATCCATGCTGGGGGGGATCCTGACACTCACCAGTTCATCTGGTGCGGGCAGCACGTTCACACTCTCCCTCCCGCTGCAGGAACCGGTGAAGCAGGAAGTGTGAGTGCTTGTGCTTTGGAGCACCCGGCCGCAAGCGCTCATGATGGTATTTAGCTGATTGAATCATCAAAATCATGCTCCAACCTATGGTATGGATGAATATTTATTACCCGGCACGTAGCACATAACCATAATGACAATCAGAAAAACGCGCCGGAAAACCGCTGAAAAACCGTTTCATGAAGCTGTGACCGATCTGCTCTTCTCAGCGATGGCAAATTACGAGGATTTCGTCATGACCTATGAGGTTAACCCCACAACGAATACAAAGGAAATTCATGTGATGTCCGGAAAATTAATCTCCTCTGACATGCTCAAAACATTCAAGGTTCATATCACTAAGCAGCTTGACGAATGCAGCGGGCACCATATCCGGCAGATGGAATAAGGAAAAACCCTCTTTACCGCCACCCCCCATGATGGTATAGTTCCCGCGAGATCCGGTTCTTCACTATACGGTGGGGGAATTACCTTTTTTTAGATGGATTATCAATTCCTCATCATCGCATCTGTCCGAAGTTCATCAGGCATCAGTTCAATTGCATACCGCAGAGCGGTCCGGGGCATTGCCCTCTTATTTATCATCACGTAATCGAACACTTCTTTCTGGTGTATCCGGCTTGCTTCCTTGAGCAGCCAGCCGTAGCCTTTCTGGACTATGTCATCCGTATCGGTCAGCAACAGGTCAGCAATTTCTATCGCTTCAGAGAGGAACTTCCCGCGTTTTGCAGGGATGATAAGCGAGACTGCCGCCGCCCGGCGCATCCAGCGGTTCTGCGATTGCGTCCAGCATTTCAGTTCATCGATATATTCCGGGTATTGTTCGATGAACGAACCCATCGTATGGTTGCAGAACCCGTCGCAGGACGCCCAGTTGGTTATGTACGTGTCAATCCAGTGGTGGAACACCACGAGATCCTCCCTATCATATCTCCCTGAGAGGGCTTGCGCCCAGTTCGAAACAATGAACGATTCCTCAATGTATCCGGATTTGTACAGTTCTTCACAGAGTGCGAAGATCTCCGGTTTTGATCGCCCTTTTACAACCTTCCAGTATTTCTTTGCAATTGCGATGACGGTTGCAGTCTTCATTCCGTAGCACGTGATCTCCTCTTTGAAGAATCGCTGCGAGGTCTTCCGGATTTCAGGATCCGCGTGGCTTATGAGCTCCC
>JAURZP010000144.1 GCA_030653335.1 Methanoregula sp.
GACCCGCCGTTCCGAGAACCTGGAGCGCGAGGAACCAACAGGATGGGTAGAGATCAATACCGAAGATGCAAAAGCAATGGGTATTGCAGACAAGGAAAAGGTCAAGGCAATCACCCGCAGAGGGGAGATTGAGATCGGAGCCCGTGTCACCCCAGGTATCAAGAAAGGCGTGGTCTTCATCCCGTTCCACTACGTGGAGTGCGCAGCAAACGTACTCACCAACAATGCACTCGATCCGACCGCAGCCATACCGGAGTTCAAGGCCTGTGCTGTAAGAATTGAAAAGATCAAGGAGGCCTGATCATGGCAAAGAAAGGCGATATGCTCTACGCATGGACCAATGACGCAGCTATCAAGGAGAAAGCAGAACTCGGTGGCGCTGTCACCGCACTCTGGAAATACGCGCTTGAATCAAAAGCCGTTGATGCAGTCCTTGCAATCACAAAGGGAACTGACCTCTACGATGCAGTGCCGGTTCTTATCAAGGACCCAAAGGAACTCGTAAAGACCGCAGGTTCACTCCACTGCGGTACACTCCTCCTGCCCAAACTCGTGAAGAAATATCTCGAGGGCGCAGAGAACATGAAGATCGGTGTGACTGTCAAGGGCTGCGATGCGATGGCGTTCTACGAACTTGCAAAGCGCAAGCAGATTAACCTCGACAACGTCATCATGATCGGTGTCAACTGCGGTGGATCGGTCAGCCCGGTCAGCGCCCGCAAAATGATTGCTGACAAGTTTGGCGTTGACCCGGACAAAGTCCACAAGGAAGAGATCGACAAGGGCCAGTTCATCATCGAGTACGAAGGCGGACACAAGGGTATCTCCGTTGACGAACTCGAAGAAGCAGGTTACGGCCGGCGCAGCAACTGCCGCCGCTGCAAGATGAAGATCCCAAGACAGGCAGACCTTGCCTGTGGTAACTGGGGAGTCATCGGAGACAAGGCAGGAAAAGCAACCTTTGTTGAAGTCTGCTCCGAGAAGGGTGCCAACCTCGTCAGTGGTGCTGTAAAGAATGGCATCCTCGCAACAGAAGCACCCAACCCCAAGGGTCTTGAGATCCGCGGAAAGGTTGAAGGCGCGATGATGAAGCTTGGCGACAAGTGGCGCAAGCACGACTTCGAAGCACTTGGCGAAGGTAAAGATCGCTTAAAGAAGATCATGAGCGAGACCTCCCGCTGCATCAAGTGTTATTCCTGTATCGAAGCCTGCCCGATCTGCTACTGTGTGGACTGCACAACAAAGAACCCGGCGTATGTGACCCCCGGTCAGTTACCCCCGAACTTCATGTTCCACCTGATCCGGTTCGCCCACATTGCCGACTCCTGTGTGAACTGTGGCCAGTGCCAGGAACTCTGCCCGGCAGAGATCCCGAACGCGCTCTTCATGCACGCCCAGCAGGTTGAACTCGAAAAGATGTTCGGCCACGTCCCGGGTGTTGACATGGAACTCCCGATCCTTGCCTTTGCCGAGGAGAAGACCGAGCGTACCCGTCTTCACAACACCGGCAGCGACATGATCTACGAGAACGTGTTCAACCCGTTCACCAAACATTAAATCAGCCAATCTCTTTTTTTGTTGTGCATTTTCAAATAGTTATTACCCCCGTGCAGCGATACGGGTATAAGATTTCCCGACATCGTTTGTGTAGCCGATAATGGAAAGATTCTTTTTTATACCTGTTTTCCCATTATTCTGTATACGAGGAATTGTGATGAAGACGAACCGTATTTATCTGGCATTCATTGCCGTTGTGCTTACGCTGGCATGCTTTTCGGTAGTCTCTGCCGCTGAGCCACCGATAGGTGGGAACCAGGGCTGGATTACAGTGAACTGTAATGTGAATGGAGCACAGGTCTATTTCGATGGTACGTATGAAGGTATGATATCCGGAGGAGTTCTTACCGTCCCGGTCTACAGCACCGGTACTCCCTTAAAATCATTTACTGTAAGTAAAACCGGTTACACAACCTACACCGCCCCTATACCGGCCATGCCCGGGAAGGGCGAGACCTTTGATGTGTATGCTACCTTAAATGTGGTTGCTGCTCCCACAACACCGGCAGTTATCGGTGGAGGTCAGGGATGGTATGTTGTCAACTGTAATGTGAATGGAGCAACCGTCTCATTCAATAACCAGGTAGTGGGTGTGATTACACAGGGAACATTGTCCGTCCCGGTCTATACCACCGGCACACCCTATCAGACCTATACCGTATCAATGAATGGTTACCTGCCTTATACGGCCGCTCTTAATAGTGTCCCTGCGCCGGGACAGACCATCACTCTCTATGCTACCCTCAATCCGGCGCCAACCGTACCCCCAACCGCAGCACCTACTACGGCACCCACAAAATCTCCACTGCCCCTTGCTCTTATTCTCATAGGGCTGGGTATTGCAGGTACAATTTCAATCAGGCGGGGACGTTTCTGATCCCTGCGAATTCTTTTTTTTGGTAAGCAAACTCCACAATAAAATGGTTTTTTCGTTTACAGTGGTGATTTTGTTGCCGGGTTATTGTTTGTCTCCGGCATTAATTTTGTAATATCCTGTCGGAATTTTTCGAAATGGATTTCATCCAGCTGCTCAGACAAGAGCCTTCCGCTCCATGCGCGACGGTAAACCCAGTCGACAATTTTTTGTATGGCAAAAATTACCTGATCTTCGGTTTCAACGGTTAACAACGGTCTGCCGATTTTTGGATGCCTTCCTCTCCTTCCACCAACGGTAATAAGAAAATGCCGGTGTTCGGCTTTTAAGAGATCAAAATGGCAGGACTGGATGCATACCCCGCACTGGACGCAGTTGTCCTCTTTGAGTACGGATATGCCATTTCGGATCTTAATGGCTTTTTCTTTGCAGTACTCAACACAGGTCCCGCATCCCGTACAGAGACCGGGAGTCCGTAGGGGGCGAACTCTCCCAATCACGCCAATCTCGTTGAGCATGGGACTTGTACAGGCATTCGGGCAGCCGGATATTGCGATGCGCATCTTTACCGGCATCTCCTTTCCAAACAATTTTTCGTCAATTTTTTTGGCGAGACTGATGGTATCAATATTTGCAAATTTGCAGCGTTCAATGCCGGGACATGCGATGATATTTACGATCTCATCTTTCTCTGAGCCAACCGGGGTCTCATTCTTTGCCAGAGCTTTTTCAACTTTTTTTAACAGTACCGGCTTGACATGCGGGATCTCTAAAGTCTGGCGCGTGGTGCAGTGAACCGTACCAGTTCCATATTTTTTTGCAATCGCTGCAATCCCGCGTAACTGTTCAACAGAAAAAATACCCGCAGGGGCTCGTATGCGAATGGTACAGAAGTCTGCGTCCCGTTCGGTGATGACGCCCCCTTTCATGTGAATGCCAAAATCCGTGCGCATTGATCAGTAATAGGTAAAAACTGGTAATTAAAGATGGGGTGTTGACATCGACAGACATGGATACACATAAAACCGATGCAGATCTATCTGTTCTATCATCTGATGAGGTACTAAATGTCACAACAACTCGGGGGACAACCCATAATTATTCTCAGGGAAGGAGCAACGAGAAACCGGGGAGAGGAAGCCCAGACCAATAATTTTGCCGCTGCACGGGCTGTTGCCACAGCAGTCCAGTCGACCCTTGGCCCCAAAGGCATGGATAAGATGCTCATCGATGGTATGGGAGATATCACCATCACAAACGATGGTGTCACCATCTTAAAGGAGATGGATATCGAGCACCCTGCCGCAAAGATGATGGTTGAGATCGCAAAGACCCAGGATGCCGAAGTTGGCGACGGCACGACAACTGCCGTTGTCATTGCAGGCGAACTTTTAAAGAACGCCGAAGTGCTTCTCGCCCAGAAGGTTCACCCGACCAGTATCGCAGAGGGTTACCGGATGGCCGCAGCACAGGCACTCGTGCTGCTCAATGGTTTTGCCATCACGGTAAAGCCGACCGATACAGCGATGTTAAAAATGATCGCCTCAACTGCACTTACCGGCAAGAATGCGGAAGTCTCCAAAGACCACCTCTGCGATATCCTTGTTAAGGCCGTTGCATTTGTCACCGATTCCGATGGCAAGGTAGATATCGCTCATATCAATGTGGAGAAGAAGGTTGGCGGTGCAGTCGATGACTCGGTCCTTATCGAAGGTATGGTTATCGACAAGGAACGTGCGCACCCGAACATGCCACAATCAGTTAAGGATGCAAAAATTCTGCTTCTCAATGCTGCGCTCGAATACAAAAAGACCGAAGTGAACGCAAAGATCAATATCTCTTTTCCAGGGCAGGCACAGGCATTCCTCGATGGTGAGGAACAGATGGTTCACATGATGGTGGATAAGGTCATAAAGAGCAAGGCAAATGTCGTCTTCTGCCAGAAAGGTATCGACGATGTTGCCATGCACTACCTTACAAAAGCCGGTATCCTTGCGGTCCGCAGGGTAAAAAAGAGCGACATCGACAACCTTGCCCGTGCAACGGGCGCAAGCCTTGTTACCAGTATCGATACGATCACGGCAAAGGATCTCGGTACAGCAGGCCTTGTTGAGGAGCGCAAGGTCTCAGGTGAAGAGATGATCTATATCTCGAAGTGCAAAAACCCCAAATCGGTCTCGATCATCGTCCATGGCGGCACCGAGCACGTGGTTGACGAACTTGAACGTGCCATCCACGATGCCCTCATGGTAATCGGTGTTGTTGTTGAGGCAAAAAAGATCGTGGCCGGAGGCGGGGCACCTGAGACAGAACTCTCTGTCCAGCTGCGGAAATATGCACAGGCAGAAGGCGGTCGTGTCCAGCTCGCAATCGAGGCATTCGCCTCATCAATGGAGATCATCCCCCGCACGCTTGCCGAAAACTCAGGTCTCGATCCGATTGATATGCTCGTTGCTATCCGGGCTGCACACGAGGCAGGAAAGAAGAACTTCGGGCTTGACGTGGAAGCCGGAAAACCTGCCGACATGCTCAAGGCAGGAGTGGTCGAACCGCTGCGGGTAAAGACACAGGCAATCTCGAGCGCAGCAGAGGCAGCAGTCATGATCATCCGCATTGACGATGTCATTGCCTCTTCAAAGGCCTCCGGTGGCGGGATGCCCCCCGGTGGTATGGGCGGTATGGGTGGAATGCCGCCCGGCATGGGCGATTATTAAAAATAATATTTCCCTTTTTTTGATCTAAAAATCTGATGCACCTTTATTCCTGTGCGAGCATCTCCATCCCACGCCAAAGATCGGTACGAATCAGAAATGCTATGCCCGACTCTTTTAAAAATCTGACGAAACCTTAACAAACTCTCCTGCCGAAAATATTGGCACTATGTTAAAGGCAGTGGAGATCGATGCCTGGATCGCGGGGAGGCAGTCGAGCCTTGAGGACGCCCGGGCCACAGTAACAGAGATCATCGGCCGTGTGCAGGCGGAGGGGGATGCTGCACTCATTGATCTGGCAAAGAAGCACTGTGTGCTGACCGATATTGCGGTATCGGATGACGAACGTGAGGATGCCTATGAGAAGGTCGATGCGCAGATCATCGAGAGCTTAATCGAGGCACATGCCAGAATCGAGCGCTTCCACGAACTCCAGAAACCCCGGGATCTCTGGTTACAGGAGATGGAACCGGGCATCGTGCTCGGCGTCAAGACTACGCCTTTGAACCGTGTCGGGCTCTATATCCCCGGCGGCCGGGCTGCCTACCCGTCATCCGCTCTCATGTGTGCGGTACCGGCCCGCGTTGCAGGTGTAAAAGAGATCTGCGCCTGCTCGCCCCCGCCAATAAAACCGTTAACCCTTGTTGCGCTGGACATCGCCGGTGTAACCGAGATCTATAATGCCGGTGGCGCACAGGCAATCGCTGCAATGGCAGTGGGTACTGAGAGCATCCGGCCCGTGCAGAAGATTGTCGGGCCCGGCAATGTGTACGTCACGCTTGCAAAGATGATGCTCCGCGAGAAAGTGGAGATTGATTTCCCGGCAGGGCCAAGCGAGATTGGGATCATTGCGGACGAGACTGCCGATCCCCGCATTGTTGCAGCCGATATCCTTGCCCAGTCCGAGCATGACCCCAATGCTGCGTGTATCCTGATCACCACCGACAAGTCCCTCCCGGCAAAAGTTGGCCGCGAGGTGGAAGCGATGACAAAAGTTGCCCCGCGAAAGGAGATAATCGAACAGGCGCTTAAGAACTCCGGGTATTTTGTTGCCCGCACGATGGAAGAAGCGATCCTTGCCTCAGATGCAGTTGCCCCTGAACACCTCTCGATACAGGTTGCAGACCCCTTAACCGTTGTCACACGGGTAAAGAATGCAGGGGCAATCTTTGTCGGGCGCTACTCTGCCGTTGCCTGTGGGGACTATGCAGTGGGAACCAACCATGTGCTCCCTACAGCAGGGTACGCAAAGACATACTCCGGTCTCGATGTGAATCATTTCTGCAAGACCGCATCGGTGGAGATCATCGACCGCGACGGACTCGAAAGCATTGGTGATATTGTCGAGACAATAGCGGATGCAGAAGGTCTCCACGCCCATGCAGAATCTGTGCGGGTGCGCAGGCAGCACGGCAATTAAGTAATGTATCATCCCATAAAAAAATCAAAAGTCATTTTTAAATCTTTTTTTGTCGCATCCCGCCACATCCCAGCAAAACCCCTCCGGAGATAACCAGTGCTACAATTGGAATGCAAGTGTCGAGCGGGATTTCATTGGGCGGCCGTTCAGATGCAAGAAATACAATTTCGGTTTTAGTGAACTCACCATTCGCAAAACGCAGCCGATCGATCGGTGAACTGACAACATAGATCGTATAAGTACCGGGCTTGAGATTGCCAAGGATGACAGAAGTGTCCCAGGTATAGGACCAGGTGCCGTTTTCCATGTGCACCGGAGCAGTGGTGAACAAACCGCGCCCGGCCGGAATGTTCAGGTTGTCGAGTGTCACGCCGCGGTTATTAAGGTCCGGTCCGGTCACGAAGAGATAAACAGCAATTGTTTTGATCCCTGTCACTTGACCGCTCAGCGTGATCGCATCACCAACATGCGCCTTGTTCTCTGAGGCATTGAGGGTGAGAGTGACTGCTCCTGCTACTGGTACCAGTGCGCACAGAAGGATTATGGCAAGGATGAACAGGAGTTTTGCCCGAAGCATGTGGTTAGGGTGCGCTGTTGGAATGTAAAACATTGTCTTTAAAGAGTGGCGGGTTTTAGAATCGGACCACCATCACTGCCTCTTCCTCTTTTTTGAGTTCACCCTTGAGGTGCTCGGCATCAAAATCGTAACCCTCGCCGGGAGTATACTCCTCATAGAGTTCGCACTTGTCCAGCACATCAACAAATTCTTTTAAGAAGATGCGGGGAATCACGTCCACCCGGCCCCCGAAACGCGTAGTGATCTTTTTGATCATCGCCCTGATGAAGCGGTGCGAGACCCGCTCGCGGTCCGGCTCGGTGTAGGCCTGTGCATAGACATCGACGACCTTGAGTGCCACCAGTTCAAGTTTTGAGGTATCAAACTTATCGAGCAGGATCTGCGGCTGGCGGGGGTTGCGGTAGGCATCGTTCTGCACCACGCTGATGCGATCGTAAAGGGGCGGGACAGAACGGATGCCGCGTGAACCGTCATACATGGCAGGAGTGCCGGTAAAAAGGAAGAAGCAGCGCGGCATCTCGCCACGGTCGAGCGCATCGATGATCCGCACGAGCGTGTGGTATCCCTTCTCCCGCTGGTTGCGCTGGAGTCCCTGCGTGGTCTCCATCTCGTCTACAGCGATCGCAATCCCGCTGTAGCCCGCCCCGTGAATGATCGAGACAAGGCCCCGCAAAAAGACAAACGCAATCGTGTCATCGATCTCGCCCTTGATCCCCGCCTTCTGCTTGAAGTCCCGCCCGATATTCGGCTCACCGGCAATCCAGCCCAATGCCGCCTGAGCGAGCTGGAAGTCGCCGGCATTGTTCGCCCGGTAATAGGTGCGAAGCGCTGCTGCAAGCGCTGTGTTCACCTCGCTAATCCCGCTGAGTGCCGTCTCGATCTCCCGCTCGGTTGCCTCTTCGAGTGCCGCATCCTCAAGACCCGTCCCGCTCACTGATAGCAGACGCTCTTCGATTGCAAAGAGCCAGTTGTCAAGAATTGTCTTGATTGCATGCTCTTCTCCAACGGTTCGGAGGTTGGCACAGATCTGCTGGTAGATTCCCTTGATCTTGTAAAGCGGGGTGGCAGACGAGATGATCACGTGCGAGGTGACAAAACCCTTGGTGCGGGCGATCTCAAGGGCCCGTGCAACCAAAAATGTCTTGCCGCTCCCGTACTCGCCCCGGATAAACTTGAGATCCCCGCCGCTCTGGGCTACATAATCCAGTTGTCTGCTGATCACGCCCTCTTCGACATCAAGCCCCACTGCTATCCGCTCCAGGCCGCTTGCAGGAACAGTTCCCCTGCGCAGCGCATTGATGATGTTGATGCTCTCAAGCCGGCGCTGGTCCATTTTTTCAGGTTCCGGTATATTCATAGGCTTCTCCATCCTCCCCAACTCCTTTCTTTGCGATCAGTAACAACCCTTGTGCCGCTGCTTTCTGGATCAGGCGGTTGACAATTCCAACCACCCTGCGGGTTCCGAGCACCTTTCGCAACTCCATCTCGTTTGCGGTCCGGTGCAACCGGATGAACTCGAGGATCTTTGCCTCGTGTTCGGTAAGCCCGAGCTGGTCGGTGATCACCTGTGCCGGGGCGCTTGCCGGTGCCCGTTTTTTTGCCTGCGGTACATTCATAATCGGGCGATCGGCAACCGACTTCTCCTTGCAGGTCCGGATAAGGTTGAGGAAATCTTCGAGATGAATGGCCCGTGTGTGGGCCGGCATCACATCCATCCCGCTCAGGCAGAAATACTTGCAGCTGCAATAGTCCTGCTCTTCGTGTGCATTGGTTGCCGCAATGAAAAACACATTCGCGAGTAACTCAAGACCTTCTGAATTCAGCGTTGTCCTGCGGGCTTTTAATTTTGCAAGCAGTTGCTCCATCAGCCGTTTGAGGCGGTGCATGGTACCTTGTTTGTCTACGATCACTGTGGCGACCCGGCTGAGGTCCGGGCTCTTTTTTACGTTCGAGAGGATGTAGAGCATCACTTTCTCGCACTCGCGCCCTTCCCCGTGCGCATCGAGAAACTGTGCATAGGCAAGTCCGCCGTTAAGAAAATCTGCCCTGTATGCCCGGTAATACCAGGACCGGGCTTCTGCAACATCCCCGGCATCTTCGTATAACAAGGCGGTCTCGAGCAGGCTTGCTACGTTCACATCCTGTGAAACAAGGTTAAGGAACCTTCTTTTTGCTTCTGCTTCAGGTTCCCATGCAGTGAGGTGCTTCCGGTACCTGCTGATGATCGTCCGGAGCAGGTCCAGATCGTTTTTTGTCGCCAGTTCATCCCGGATCAACTGCTCGTATGCAGCAAGGGCATCTGTTCTTTCCTCCACGGCATCTGCCCGGGCAGCGAGCAGGTCGCAGACAAGAAGCCGATACACCGGCTGTTGTGAACGTTTAACGAGTGCCCGTGCGGTACCGAGCGCTTCTTCAGCACTCCCGTGTGCCTGTAAGAGCAGCACATAGTCAAAGAGGATATCGCAATCGGTATCAGGCCCGATATGATCGGCATAAGCATTAAGAGAAGCCGGCACATCGTAGCAGGAGAGGGCAGAAAGGTATTTCCTGAGCACTTTGGGATCCCGGGTCTCTTTGTAGATCCAATTTGCTGATTCAGCAGCGGCAGGGAAGTTTCCGGTCTTTACCAGTGCATCGACATATTCATGGCCCGGCACAGTCCCACCTCCCAGCACCGCGTGCGTTGAGAGTGCTTCATGCGCCTCGCCAATCCCTAAGAGCGCCTGCATCAGGTGTTTAACGTCTGCGGGTTTCTTTCCCATCTGCACGAGGCGTTTGAAGACTGGCAGTGCGGCACGAAAATCCTTGTGAGCAAGGAGATATTCTGCATAACTCCGCAGGGCATCCTGGTTTGTCGGGTCAAGGTGGACAGCAGTTGCGTACTCGGCAATCGCCCCTTCGTCACCACGGGCTTCGAGCACTTTTGCCAGGTAACTATGTACATAAGAAGAGTCCGGCATCTTCTTTTCAAGATCGCGAAAGAAGACCTCTGCGTCATCATTTTTTCCCATGTAGTAGAGGTTGGTTGCGGCGAGCACTTCAATCGCAGAATCCTTTTTGGACTCTAACAGGATGGTGCAGAGTTGTCCTGATTCGATATACCGTCCGTCTTCAAAGAGCCGGAACGCCTCTTTCTTCTGATCTTCATGCGATAATGGGATCATACATTTCCTGGACCAAACCGGATGGCAATAAGGCCCTTGAGCATCCGGATCATGTCCCGCTTCTGCACCCGGGAATCTCCCTTGTTCTGCCAGACAATTGGCACTTCAGTTACGGTATAACCTCTGCGCTGCAACCGCCAGAGCAGTTCAACATCGAACTCGAATCCGCGTGAAGTTAACTGCGGCAGCACGGCATCGATTGCAGATTTTTTGAACACCTTTGCCCCGCACTGCGTATCGTTGTACGTGAGATTAAAGAGCAGCCGGATCAGGAGATTGAATGCCCGGCTCTCTATCCTGCGCAGGATTCCCTGTCGCACGCGAAGGGTTGAGCCCGGCACCCAGCGCGAACCGATCGCACCGTCCGCATGTGAAAGATTAGAAAAGAGCCGTTGCATCTCGCTGATACTGGTAGAACCGTCCGCATCAAAGTACCCAACGAGCGGTGCCCGGGCGGCTTTGAGTCCTTCAATCACGCCGCCGCCTTTACCAAGCCGGTGATCAAACTCAAGGCAGCTGATTAAGAGATCCTGCCTGCGGGCTGCAATCTGTCTGACACAATCTGCCGTCCGGTCGGTTCCGTCACAGACTACGATCAGTTCACCGTCAAACGCTGTTATCTCATCAAAGAGTAACTGGATCCGGTTCTCTTCATTGTATGCGGGGATGACAAGACTTAACGATACGCCGGGGATGGTCATGACGGGCCTGCTCTTGATAATAAACATGTATGGATGAAGAGTATCACGCGGTGCAGGGTATGCTTAAGCGGACTCTTGACAGTATATCCGTAATTATTGTATATATCCGTGGGCAGAGTGTCCCAATAACATTACTGGTGTTTGAGCAGGTGCTGGCCAAGTACTGTTGCGGGACGGTACTTTTCGGCCATCTGGAGCGCGGTTTTTTTAAGTTCATTATGTTCGGCAAGGCAACTATCCGGAGGAGGGGATTTTCTGAGGATGGCCGATGTGTTCTCGGTGATCTGGATAAGTTCG